>NZ_JBFAHO010000022.1:0-129046 GCF_040654215.1 Nonomuraea sp. NPDC050733
CTCCCCGGCGCCCCGGCCGCGACCCGGCCGCCGGCGCCGCCGCCGGGGGGGGCCGACAGCGGGACGCCGCCCGCCACGCCCGGGAAACGGCCTCCGGCCAGGGCCTGGACGGCTCCGCCCGAGGCCGCCGGCCGGGCCTGCCCACCCGCCGTCATGGCGTGCCGGGCCGCTGTGCCCGCCTGGCCCGGGGGTGGAGGGATGAGAACCGTTCAGTCGCGGGAAAACGCAGGTGGGCGGCCCTGTCGGCGTTCCTGACCCGGGCGAGGGAGTGGCGCGCGGCCGGCCCGCCTCGGGTCCGCGCGGCCCGATCGCGGGATCGCCGTACGGCGGCGTCCTTCCGAGCGGCCGTCTCCGGCCGGCCACGGTCTGCTGCGGCCTCCCTGCGGTCGCTGCTCGCGCGGGCGGCCTTGAGCGTGGCTTGCCGCGATGGACCGTTCCGAGGTCGCGGGGCGGGTGAGACGTCAGGCGGGTGGCGGGGTTTCACCCCTTCTGCGTGTTTTGCATCACATTTCGGCTTCCGGGCGTGTCGCAGCCCCTTTTCGCGCCCGGAGCACCCGTTCGACGGCCTGATGCGCTCAGAAGCCTGCAGTGTCGGGCGCGTCCAGGCGCGGGACGCGTTCAGGAGCGGGTGCGGCGCCAGCGGTCCACGGCTTCGACCGTCAGGAAGGCGTCGAAGACGGACTCCATGGCGCCGATCAGCGAGCCGCGCCACCCGAGGGCCGAAGGCGCGAGCCGGGGCGGCCGGTCGCGGCGGATCGTCATCAGGCCGCCTCCGAATCCCTCCATGAGCGCCGGCAGCGCCCGCGCGTGCAGGTCCACGCCGAACCCCGACAACGTCACCACCTCAGGGTCGTGCGCGTTCACCAGGGCGGCGACGCCCCGGCCGAGCGCGCCGGCGCAGGACGTCACCGCCCGCACCGCGCTCTCGTCACCGGCCGCCGCGCCGGTGAGCAACCGCTCGGCCTGGTCGCGGCCCCGGCCGCCGCCGTGAGCGAGGCCGAGGTGGCGCAGCAGGGCGTTCGTGCCCACCTCCTGCCCCCAGCACCCGCGGGCCCCGCACATGCAGGGCGCGTCACCGCCGGTGAGCGGCATGTGCCCGAACTCGGCGCCGATCCCGGCGGCCCCGCCCAGCGGCCGGCCGTCCACGATCAGCACCCCGCCCAGGTCGAAGTCCACGTGCAGGTGCAGCCCCACCGCGACGCCGCGCAACTCGCCCCGCCGCGCCTCGGCCAGCCCCGCGAAGGCCGTGTCGTTGCCCACGACGGGCGGCTCGGGAAGCCCGAGCAGGCCGGGCACGTCGACCGAGCTCCATCGCAGGTGGGCGATGTCGACGAGCCCGCCGGGGCGCACCGGGCCCGCGAGGGCCACGCCGGTGCCGACGACGCGGGGGGCCAGGTGTTCGAGACGGCTCCTCAGCGCCGCGCCGAGGGGGACGAGCGCGCCCTCGGGCGTCCCGTCGTGCGGGCGCACCTCCAGGACCGTGGCCCGGCCGCCCAGCTCGCACGCGGCCAGCTCCCAGGCGTCCTCCCGCACGTCCACCGCCAGGGCGAGGGGGCCGTACGGGTGCGGGCCGGGCACCTGCGTCGGCCGCCCGCGCCCGTGCTCGGCGGCCGGCTCCTCGTGCAGCAGAGCGGCCTCGGCCAGCTCGCCGACCAGGACGGACGCCGTGCCGCGGGCGAGGCCGAGGTCGCGGGTGAGCCGGGAACGCGTCAGGCTCGCCCCACAGTCGTGCACGGCCCGCAACAGCCGCACCCGATTGTGCGCCCGCAACGCCCCACTGGTCGTCGCCCCGCCGGCCGTCGTGCCGCTCGTCGCCGAGCCGATGGCCGGACGCGTCACGGACGCCGTGCCGGGTTTCGCGCCAGGACCCGACGCCAGGCTTGGGGGCGGGGGTGGGTTCGGGGTCATCGCCATTGTGTCATCCTCACATCCATGATTATGCTCTTGCCGTGAACATAAGTCTTGCGGTTGCCAGACGTGCCCGTATCGCGGTTTTCGGTTACTTCTTTCTGGCGGGGTTCGTGATGGGGTTGTGGGCCGCCGGCCTGCCGTCCCTCAACGACCGGCTCGAGCTCGGCCCCGCGCGGCTCGGCAGCGTGCTGCTGCTGATCTCGGGGGGCGCGCTGGTGTCCATGCTGGTCGCCGGCCCGCTCGTGGACCGGTGGAGCAGCCGGGCCGTCTGCTGGTTCTCCGGGCCGGTGTCGGCCGCGGTGCTGCTGGGGCCCGCCCTCGCGCCCGGGTACCCGTGGCTGGCCGTGCTGGCCGTGGTGTTCGGCATGGGGCTGGGCGTGACGGAGGTGGCCATGAACACCCACTCCGTCGAGGTCGAGCACGCCTACCGGCGGCCGATCATCTCCGCGTTCCACGGGACGTGGAGCCTGGGCGGGGCCGCCGGCGGCGGGCTGACGGCACTGGTGCTGCAGGCGGGGCTGGACGCGCAGGCGCTGCTCGTGGTGGCGGCCGTGGCGGTGCCGTTCGTGTACATACCGTTCGCGCGGCTGCTCCTGCCCGCGCGGGCGTCCGCGTCCGAGCCTGAGCCGGAGTCCGGGGCTGGGGCCACGTCCGGGTCCGAGGACGGGGCTGCCGGTTCCCAGAGTGACGGGCGTGGCGGCTCCAAGTCCCGGGGCGGCTCCGGGCTGCGGTGGGGGCTGGTGGCGATGCTGGGCGTGGCCGCTTTCGCGGGGCATCTGAGCGAGGGCGCCGCCATCGACTGGGCGGCGCTGCACGCCCGCTGGGTGCTCGGCACCGACCCGGCCGCCGCGCCCATCGCGTACACGATCTTCTCCGTCGCCATGACCACGGTCCGGCTGCTCGGCGACCCCATCCGGGGGCGGCTCGGCTCCGTGCGCACGATCCAGCTCGCCGGCCTGCTCGCCACCTGCGGCTACGCCTTCGTGCTGGTCTCGCCGCTGCTCGGGGAGGCGCTGCGGGTGGTGTGCGCGTGGACCGGGTGGGCGCTGGCGGGCGTGGGGCTCGCCACGGTGGTACCGGTGATCTTCAGCGCGGTCGGGGCGGCGGGCGGCCAGGTCGGCCGGGCGCTGTCGCTGGTGACGGCGTTCGGCTACAGCGGGATGCTGGTGGGGCCCGCCGTGCTGGGGTACGTCGCGGAGGCGTCCTCGCTGCCGGTGGCGCTGTTCGTCCCGGCGGTCCTCGCGGCGGTCGTCGCCCTGACGGGCGCCCCAGCCATCCGCGCACTCGACGCCGAGCACCCGCGTGTGGCGGTTCCCGTCCGTACCTGACGGTCTCCGGCCGCCTTCGCCACGCTCCCGCCCGTGTCCGACGGTCCGCGGGCCTCCCGTGTCCGACGGCCCGCAGCCACCCATCTTTTACGGCAGGCACGCGAGCCCCCACCCGCCGACCGTGGCCGGTGACCTTCCAGGGGGACGCTCCTCCGCCTCACCGGTCGCCCGCCGTGACGCGCGCCCGGTCACCGGGGCCGTGGTGACCCATCACCACGGCCCCACGTGACCCGTTTGTGCCGATTCCATGACCGATTCCCTGCCAAAAGCGCGTCCTGTTCGTCAGGTATCGCGTTGACCTGGCGTTATGTGATCGTGACTTGACCCTCGTGTTGCGTCCAGGTTTCATGTCCGAAACGCCGTAAACGTTTACAGAAGCACGCGGGAAACGTTTACGATCCGGGAAGGACGACCTTGGCACAGGGACCCACGATCACCACGATCGCCGAGCGCGCGGGCGTGTCCATCGCCTCCGTCTCGCGGGTGCTGAACGGCCTGCCCACCCGGCAGGAGACCGTGCGCAAGGTGATGGCCGCGGCCGAGGAGCTCGGCTACGTGCGCAACGCCGTCGCCCGCTCGCTCAAGTCGCGGCGCACCCATCAGGTCGCGTTCGCCATGGCCGACGTCGGCAACCCGGCGTACCTGGCCATGCTGCGCGAGATCCAGCCGGTGCTGAAGGCCGCCGGATACCGCCTCGTGCTCCACTCCACCGGCGCCGTCGTCGCCGACGAGATCGACGTGCTGCACAGCCTCGGCGAGCGCTACGTGGACGGCATGATCATGGTGCCGCTGCGTGTCACCGAGGCGCACCTGCAGATGCTGGCGGCCGCCCGCGCGCCCGTCGTGGTCATCGGCTCGGTGCCCGAGGGCACGCCCGTCGACAACGTGCGGGCCGACTCCCGTACCGGCGTGCGGCTGGCCGTCGACCACCTGCACGGGCTCGGCCGCCGCCGCATCGCCCTGGTGAACGGCCCGACCGACACCGTGCCGGGCGCGGCCCGCGGCGCCGCCTACCGGGAGGCGCTGGCCGAGCTGGGCCTGCCGTACGACGAGGACCTGGTGGAGATCGGCGACTTCTACCGGGCGGAGGGCGCCCGCGCGGTCGCGGCGCTGCTCAACCGGGTGGGCGACGTCGACGCGCTGCTGTGCGCCAACGACCTGATCGCGCTCGGCGCGCTGGACGTGCTGCGCGCGGCCGGCAGGCGCGTGCCGGAGGACGTGGCGGTGGTCGGCATGGACGACACGGACCTCGCCGCGGCCTCGTGGCCGTCGCTCACCAGCGTCTCGCTCGGATCGGCCGAGCGTGGCCGGGCCGCCGCCGAGCTGCTGCTCGACCGGCTCCAGGAGGGCGAGCACGAGCCGCGCGTGGTGACCGTGCCGCCCCGCCTGGTGGTGCGCGCGTCCACGACGCCCGAGCCGCCGGCCGTGAGGCGCGAACCGGAGCGACGCACCGGCACCGGTTCCAGCCCCGGCACCAGCATCGGCACCGACGAAGAGACCAGGACCACGGAAGGAGGGGGCACGTCATGACGGCGACCGCGACCAGGTCCGCGCCGCCCACGCCGCCCGGGCGGCGGGCGCGCCGCAGGGGGATCTCCCGGCAGACCCGCGAGATGTGGGTGCTCATGCTGCCCGCGCTCGTGCCGGTCCTGCTGTTCAGCGTGGGGCCGCTGCTGTACGGCATCGGGCTGGCGTTCACCGACGCGCGCAACACCCGCAACCACGAGACGAGCTTCGTCGGCCTGGAGAACCTCACCGAGCTGCTGACCGCCGAGGACTTCTGGTCGTCGTTCCGGATCGGCATGATCTGGTCGGTCTCGGTGACCGGCCTGCAGTTCCTCGCCGCCCTGGGCCTGGCGTTGCTGCTCAACCAGGATCTCAGGTTCCGCGGGGTGGCCCGGGTGCTGGCGGTGGTGCCGTGGGCGATGCCGCCGGTGGTCATCGGCCTCATGTGGAAGCTCGTCTACCACCCCGACGCCGGCATCCTGAACAGCCTGCTCGGCACCCACGTCAACTGGCTGGCCGACTTCTCGTACGCCCTGCCGGCGATCATCGTGGTCGGCGTCTGGACCGGCATGCCGCAGACGACCGTCGTGCTGCTCGCGGGCCTGCAGAGCGTGCCGAGAGAGCTGTACGAGGCCGTGGAGGTGGACGGGGCGGGCCGCTGGCGCAAGTTCTGGAACATCACGCTGCCCCAGCTCAAGCCCGTCATCGTGGCCATCACCTCGCTCGACTTCGTGTGGAACATCAACCAGTTCGGACTGGTCTACGTGCTCACCCAGGGCGGGCCGGGCGGCCAGACGCGGCTGCCGATGCTGTTCGCCTACGAGGAGGCGTTCCGGTACCGGTTCGCCGGCTACGCCTCGATGCTCGGCCTGGCGATGGCCGTCGTCGTGCTCGCGGTGCTCGGCGTGTACCTGTGGCGCCAGATGAGGGAGGCCAAGTGACCACCACCCGCGGAGCGGCCGCCGGGGTGCGCCGCGTCCCGCAGTACCTCGCCCTGCTCGCCTACGTCGTCTTCCTCGCGTTCCCGCTGCTGTGGCTGCTGTCCACGGCGCTGAAGACGCCGCGCGAAATGGCGCTGGCCGACCCGACGTGGATCCCGCGCGACCCGACGCTGGCCAACTTCGCCGACGCGTTCGGCGAGCAGGACCTCGTCGGCGCGGCCACCCGCAGCCTGGTCGTGGCGCTGGCCGGCAGCCTCGTCACGGTGCTGATCTCGCTGCCCGCCGCCTACGCGATGGCCCGCTACCGCGGCCTGGTCAACCGGATCGCCATCGGGTGGGTGCTGGTCAGCCAGGTCTTCCCGTTCATCCTGATCATCATCCCGCTGTTCATGATCCTGCGGGACCTGGAGCTGGTGAACACGCTGCCCGGCCTGGTGGTCGTGCACGTGACGTTCACGCTGCCGTTCGCGCTGTGGATGCTCCAGGGGTACGTGCGCGCGGTCCCGGCCGAGCTGGAGGAGGCCGCGGCCGTGGACGGCGCCGGGCGGATCACCACCATCGCCCGCGTGGTGGCGCCGCTGCTCGCCCCCGGCGTGGTGGCGACGCTGCTGTTCTCGTTCATCTCGTCGTGGAACGAGTTCCTCTTCGCGCTCGTGATCCTGCAGGACCCCGACGTGATGACGCTCCCCCTGACGCTGGTGCGCTTCACCGGTCCGGAGGGAGTGGCCCGGCTCGGCCCGCTGGCCGCGGCATCGCTCATGGCGACCATCCCGAGCCTGATCTTTTTCGCAATCATCCAGCGGCGACTGAAGTCCGGTCTGATGGCCGGCGCCGTCAAGGGCTAGTAGGAGGCTCTCATGCGTATGAAGTCCGCTTTGGCGGCGGCAGCGATCGTCGCGCTGGCCGCCGGCTGCGGCAGTGGCGGCAGTGGCGACAAGGGCGGCTCCGCGGCCGAGCCCAGCGAGCCGGTCAAGCTCAACTTCCTCAGCCTGGCCTGGCAGAAGGAGTCGGTCGCCGCCAACAAGCAGATCGTCGACGAGTGGAACAAGGCCAACCCCAAGATCCAGGTCACCTACGTCCAGGGCAGCTGGGACAACGTCAACGACCAGCTCGTCACCCAGTTCGCGGGCGGCACCGCGCCGGACGTCATCCACAACGACTCGCCCGCGCTGTCCGGCTTCTCCTCCGACGGCTACCTGCTCGACCTGTCGGACAAGCTGCCCGCCGAGCTGAAGGGCGACATCCCGCAGAAGTCGTGGGACACCGTCACCTTCGACGACGGCAAGGGCAAGCAGGGCGTGTACGGCGTGCCGTTCCTGCAGGAGTCGCAGGTCATCATCGCCAACAAGAAGCTCCTCGACAGCGCCGGCGTGCGCATCCCCACTCCCGACAACCCGTGGACGTGGGACGAGTTCGCCGAGGCGAGCAAGAAGATGACCAAGGGCGGCACGTTCGGTGTGGCCTGGCCGATGAAGTCGCCGGTCAACAAGACCCTCAACCTGGCGCTGAACTTCGGCGGCACGTTCTTCCAGACCGCCGACGGCAAGACCACCGTCAAGGTCGGCCCGGAGGAGAAGCAGGTCCTCCAGCGCATCCACGACCAGCTCTACACGGACAAGTCGGCCGACCCGGCGGCACTCGGCCAGGGCACGGCCGACCCGCTGCCCGCCTTCTACGCCGGCAAGTTCGCCCTGCTGCCCGCCGGTGTCTACCTGCGCCAGCAGGTCGCCGAGCAGGCGCCCAAGGACTTCGACTGGGTGACGCTGCCGCCGCTGAAGGGCACCACCTCCGACCAGGGCGCGGTCTCCCAGACCCTGTCGGTCTCGCAGGACAGCAAGCACCCGGACGAGGCGCTGAAGTTCATCTCCTTCTTCCTCAACCCGGCCAACCAGGCCAAGCTCGCCAAGGGCGACTGGCTGCTGCCGACGTCCGTCAAGGCCGCCGCCGACCCGTCGATGACGGCCAAGGAGAACGGCTGGGACGTGGCCACGGCCTCGGCCAAGAACCTCGTCGTCGCGCCGTTCCTCAAGGTCAACGGGTTCGACGAGTGGAAGAGCAAGGTGGCCACGCCGGCGCTCCAGGAGTACTTCGCCAACAAGATCACCATTGACGACCTGGCGAAGAAGCTCGTCGAGGACGGCAACAAGGTGCTGGAGCGGTACCAGAAGTGACGTATCGCCACCGGGCCCGGGGGTGTCTGCTCGGCCTCGCGGCCGGCGACGCCCTCGGGGCGCCCGCCGAGAACCTCACGCCGTCGGAGATCCGGCGGCGCTGGGGCCGGCTCACCGAGATCGAACGCGGCGGCACCGACGACACCGAGTACGCCATCTTCGCCGCCTCCCTGCTCGTCCGGCACGGGCACGGCCTCACCTCGGCCGACGTGGCGGCCGCCTACCGGGCCGAGATCCTGCCGCGGATCACCGGCCCCATGCGCGGGGCCGGCTTCTCCGAGCTGGGGACCGTCGAGGCGCTGCGCCGCGGCCTCGAACCGCCGATGACCGGCCTGGTCCACCAGCACGGCTGGTCGGACGGGCTGGCCATGCGGGCCGCGCCGTACGGGATCTTCTGCCCGGGCGACCCGGCCGAGGCGGCGCGGCTCGTGGAGGAGGACGGCCGGGTCAGCCAGTCCGGCGAGGGCATCCTCGGCGGGCGGGCCGTCGCGGGCGCCGTGGCCGCCGCCATGGCGGGGCTGCCGCCGCGCGAGGTGGTGGCGGCGGCGCTGTCGGTGGTGCCGCCGGACTCCTGGACGGCCCGCGCCATCGAGCGCGCGGTCACCGCCCTCGACCGCGACACGGACCGCGACACGAGCGCCGGTTCGGCCGGTGATGCCGCCGGTGATGCGGACAGTGATGCCGCCGGTGATGCGGCCGGTGATGCGGATCGTGGGGAGACGGCGCTGGTCGAGGCGCTGCACGAGGCCGTCGTGGTCCGGCACTACCCGTGGACCGACGTCGCGCCCGAGGCCGTGGCGCTCGCCCTGGCCGCCTACCTGACCGGCGGGGGCGACGTGGAGGCGTCCGTGACGTTCGCCGTGGGCCTGGGCCGCGACGCCGACACCATCGGCGCGATCGCCGGCGCGATCGCCGGCGCGGGGCAGGGCGAGGACGGCGTACCCCAGCGGTGGGCCGCCCGCATCGGCCCGGTCGCGGGCACCTGCCTGCCCGTGGTGGCCGGCCGGCACGTCCTGACCGTCGCCGACGAGCTCACGGACGCCGCGGCCCGCCACCGGCCGGGCGCGGAAGCGGGCGCCGTCGCGCCGTCCGCCGCGAGCGACGATCGGGAGGGCCCGCGGGCGAGCGCACCAGTGGACCGACCGGGCGGCCGAAGCCGTACGGCGAAAGGACTGTAGAGACCATGTCGGGGGACAGAATCCGGGGGGCCTTCGTCGGGCTCGCCGTCGGTGATGCCGCGGGCTGGCCCGCCGGCAGGCACCGCTCCGCCCTGCACGCCCCGTGGAGCAGACGCCTCCACCGCGAGCTCGACGCGTTCGCCGAGGAGCACCGGGTCACCACGCTGCCCGTGCCGTTCGCGCTGAACCAGCCCGTCACCCCGCTCGCGCTGGGCCCGTCCGACGACGCCGAATGGCTGGCCTGGACGGCGCTCACGATCGACCGGCCGCGCGCCGGGGCGTTCCGCGAGCTGGGCCCCGACGTGCGGGCGCGCATCTCGGTGGCCACCGCGCTGGACAACCTCGCCCGGGGCGTCGAGCCGCCCGCCAGCGGCCACGACAACCCGCACCACTTCGACGACGCCGCCGCCGTGCGGGCCGTCGCCTTCGGCGCGCTGGGCCGCGACCCCGGCGAGGACGCCCGGGTCACCAACGCCGGCGACGGCGTGCTCGGCGCGCTCGCCATGGCCGCCGCCGTGGCCGCCGCGGTCGCGACCGGGTCCGCCGGGGACGCCGTCCGGGCGGCGCTGGACGTCCTGCCCGGGGACACGGCCATCGGGCACAACGCGCGTCTCGCGCTGAAGGCGGCGCGCGCGGCCGGCGACCCGTTCGCCGCCGTGCCCGCGCTCGACGCCGCCCTGCTCGACCACGTCTACAGCTACGCGGTGGGCGCCGCCCTGACGGTGCCCGTCGCGCTGGCGCTCGCCGAGGTGTCGGGCGGCGCGCTCGGCCGGGCCGTGCCCGCAGCCGCCTGCCTGGCGCCGCTGGCCGACTCGGCGCCCGCGCTGACCGGCGCCATCACGGGGGCGTGCGGCGGGTACGAGGCGATCCCGGAGGGGTGGACCGCCTCGGCCCGCACGCTGGCCGGCTGTTGCCTGCCGAGCCTGGCGGGGACAGATCTCATCGAACTCACGGAGGAACTCGCATGACGCCGCTCGCAGACCAGCCGGCAGGCCGGCCCGCAGACCTGCTCACCGACAAGGCGATGGGCTGTGTGGCGGGAGCGGCGGTGGGCGACGCGCTGGGCGGCGCCACGGAGGGCTGGACGCCGGAGCAGATCACGCAGAGGTACGGCGGGCCGGTCGAGGGCATCGTGCCGCCGTTCAACGAGGACTGGCGCAACGCCCGTCCCATCGCCCCGTACCACAAGGGCGACGGCCACATCACCGACGACACCCTGATGACGCACGCGCTCATCCGCGTCTACGAGAAGGTCCGGGGCCACCTGGACGCGTACGCGATGGCCGAGCACCTGGTGCCCGAGCTGATGGGGGAGCGGCGCTGGATCCCCGAGCTGGAGGCGGAGGCGCTGCCGCTGCACCGGATCTTCCTCGCCGAGAAGTGGATCGTCACGCGCCTGCACTACGGCCACGTCGACCCGCGTGAGGCCGGCGCCGGCAACATCGTCAACTGCGGCGCCGCCATGTACGTGGCGCCGGTCGGCGTGGTCAACGCCGCCGACCCCGACGCCGCCTACGCCGAGGCGATCGACCTCACCGGCGCCCACCAGTCCAGCTACGGCCGCGAGGCCGCGGGCGTGATGGCCGCCGCGGTCGCCGAGGCCATGCGGCCGGGCGCCACCCCCGACTCGGTCGTGGCCGCCTGCCTGCGGCTGGCCAAGGACGGCACCCGGGCCGCCATCGAGGCGGTCTGCGAGGCGGCGCGCGGGCTCGGGCACTGGGAGGGGTCGTTCGAGACGCTGCGCGCCGCGATGCGGCCCTACGACACCGTCGCCGACACCTACCGCGACCAGGGGCTCGGGGCGCGCCGGCCGAGCCGGGTGCACAGCATCGAGGAGTTGCCGCTCGCCCTGGGGTTCCTCGTGGTGGGCAAGGGCGACTTCCGGGAGACGGTGATCGGGGGCGTCAACTACGGGCGCGACGCCGACTCCATCGCCTCCATGGGCGGCGCCATCGCGGGCGCGCTCGGCGGGCTCGCCTCGGTGCCGTCGGAGTGGGTCGAGGAGATCGGGCGGGCCAGCCGTACGGACCTGGTGGAGCCGGGGCGGGCGATCGCCGGGGTGGCGCGGCGCGTCCACGCCGACGACCTGGCCCGCCGCCGCGCCCACGAGAGCGCCTTCGCCGCCCTGGCCGCGGGCGAGGCGGGCGACGCCGCGGACGCCGGGGAGGGCGGCGCGTGATCCGTCTCACCTGGGTGCAGCCCGAGGACCTGGTGGGGCACGAGCTGCGCCAGGCCGCCGAGGACGGCAGGGACGTGCGGGACATCGCCGCCCGCTGGCGCGAGGCGGGCGGCCACGACGCGCCGCCGCGCGCCGGCGCGTCCGAGCCGGGCGCGGCGCTGCTGCGGCCGCTGGCCGAGCGGCTGCTGGACGAGCTGGCCGCCGTACCGTCGCCGCTGGACGAGCCCACCGACCTGGACGCCGTCGTCGCCGCCACCCCCTCCTGGCCCGCGCGCCGCGACAGCCGCCCGGTGGACCCGGCGCGGCTGCTGGGCGCCTGGCAGGGGCGGGCCGCCGGGTGCGTGCTCGGCAAGCCGGTGGAGAAGATCCCCCGCGAGGGCGTCAGGGAGATCGCCGAGGCCACCGGCAACTGGCCCGTCCGCCACTGGTTCACCGCGCGGGGACTGCCGGCCGAGGTGGCCGCCCGCTGGCCGTGGAACCGGCGCAGCGCCGTCAACTCGCTCGCCGAGAACATCGACGGCGTCCCGGAGGACGACGACCTCAACTACCCGCTGCTCGCCCTGACCGTGCTGGAGCGTCACGGCCGCGGCTTCACCACCGAGGACGTGGCCAGGCTGTGGCTGGACGAGCTGCCCGCGGGCCGCACGTTCACCGCCGAGCGCGTCGCGTACCGCAACCTGCTGTCCGGCGTCGAGCCGCCCGAGACCGCCACGCACCGCAACCCGTTCCGCGAGTGGATCGGCGCGCTCATCCGGACCGACGTGTACGGATGGGTCAACCCGGGCGACCCGGCCACCGCCGCCGAGTACGCCTGGCGCGACGCCCGGCTGACGCACACCGCCAACGGCGTCTACGGCGCGATGTTCGCCGCGGCCCTGTGCGCGCAGTCGCTGGTGGCGACCTCCGTGGAGGAGGTGGTGGCCGCCGGCCTGTCGGTCGTCCCGCCCGGCTCGCGGCTGCACGACGCGGTACGGCGGGCGGCCGAGGACGCGTCGTCCGAGCCCGACTTCGAGCGCGTCCTCGACCGCCTGCACGAGCGGCACGCCGGCCTGCACTGGGTCCACACGATCAACAACGCCGCCCTCGTCGCCGCGGCCCTGATCCACGGCCGGGGCGACTTCACCGCCACCATCGCGGGGGCCGTCGCCGGCGGCTGGGACACCGATTCGGCGGGGGCGACCGCCGGCTCGGTCGCGGGGGCGCTGAACGGCGGCGTGCCCGAGCGGTGGAGGATGAGGAACAGCCTGGCCAGCAGCCTGACCGGGTTCGACGGGATCGGGCTGGACGAGCTGGCCCGACGCACGGGGGAGTTGATGACGGCATGATCTCGGTGTTCGGCAGCGCGAACATGGACCTCGTCGCGTACGTGGACCGGGCGCCGAAGCGCGGCGAGACGGTCACCGGCCGCATGTTCCGCACCGTGCCCGGCGGCAAGGGCGCCAACCAGGCGATCGCCGCCGCCCGCGCGGGCACGGAGGTCGCCTTCCTCGGCGCGGTCGGCGACGACGGGTTCGGCGCGGAGATCCGCGAAACGCTCGCGGTCGCCGGCGTGGACGTCGAGCGCCTGCGCCAGGTGCCGGGCCCCAGCGGCATCGCGCACATCGTGGTGGACGACGACGGCGGCAACTCGATCATCGTGGTGCCCGGCGCCAACGGCCTGGTCACCGCGCCCGGCGAGGAGGAGCGCGCCGTCATCGCCGCCTCCCGCGCCGTGCTGCTCCAGCTCGAACTGCCCATGGAGGCCGTCATCGGCGCGGCCCGCGCCGCCCGCGAGGCGGGGGTGCCGGCCGTCCTCACCCCGGCGCCCGCCCAGCCGCTGCCGGACGAGCTGCTGGACGCCGTCGCGCTCATCGTCCCGAACGAGCACGAGGCCGCCGCCATCACCGGCGCCGCCGACCCCGGCAAGGCGCTGTCCCGCCTGCTCGAACAGGTCCCCGAGGTCGTGATCACGCTCGGCTCCGAGGGCGCCCTGTACGGCTCGCGCTCGGGCGAGCGGCTGCGCGTCCCGGCCGTCCTGGTGGAGGCCGTGGACACCACGGCGGCGGGCGACACGTTCGTCGGCGCGCTCGCCGTGGCCCGGGCGGAGGGCCGGCCGGCGGAGGAGGCGCTGCGCTTCGCCTCGGCTGCGGCGGCGCTGTCGGTGCAGCGGCAGGGCGCCAGCACCTCGATGCCGAGCCGCGCGGAGATCGACGCCGCTCTCTAGACTGCTCCCTCATGATCACGATCATGAGGGAGAGCCGATGAGACGGCGACGGCTGTGGGTGACAGCGGCGGTGGCCGTCGCGCTCGTGCTGGTGGCCACCGGCCTGTACCGGCTGGTCAACTCGCGTACGTACCAGGTCGCCGGCGAGCTGGTGTCGCGGGTCGACACGACGGAGAAGGTGGTGGCCCTGACCTTCGACGACGGGCCGGACGAGCACGCCGCCGAGGTGCTCGCCGCCCTCGCCGCCGAGCGGGCCAGGGCGACGTTCTACGTCGTGGGCTCGCAGGTGGAGAAGTTCCCGAAGGAGGCGGCGGCGCTCCTCGCGGCGGGCCACGAGCTGGGCAACCACACGTACACGCACCGCAGGATGGTGTTCGTCACGCCGGGCACCGTCGCGGACGAGGTGGGGCGCACGAACGCGCTCATCCGCGCCGCCGGGCAGCGGGGCGAGATCACGTTCCGGCCGCCGACGGGCAAGAAGCTCGTCGCCCTGCCGATGTACCTGGCCGAGCACGGTCAGCGGACCATCATGTGGGACGTCGAGCCCGACTCCGGCAAGACGCCCACGGCGGACGAGATCGTGGCGGAGGTGCGGGCCCGGACGCGGCCGGGCTCGATCATCCTGCTCCACCCCTGGTACGGGAGCGGGGCGAACACGCGGGCGGCCATCACGGGCGTGGTGTCGGCGCTGCACGCCGAGGGCTACCGGCTCGTCACGGTCTCAGAATTGCTGGCGAAGGGGCGGAAATGATCGGATTCACCCCGCCGCCCGCCACATCAGCGGGGCCGGCGGGGGCAGGTGACCGCTCATGAGCGACAACCACGACGAACGTCCCGAGAATCTGCCCGACACCGTGACCGGACTCAACGCGGAGAGCGACGTCGTCGCCGAGCGGTCCGGCGCCGGCACGTCGCGCTCCGGCCGCCCGATCCCCGCCGATCCGCCCGAGGCCCAGTCCGCCTCCGACACCGACGCGGGTGCCGATGCCGGTGAGGAGGCCGCGGCGGAGCCGGATGGGGAGCGGCAGACCGGTGGTGCCGGAGAGGAGCCGGAGGTGCGCCCCGACGCCGGCCCGACCGGCTGACCACCGCACCCCGGAACGGCCCGTGCCGGTCGGGCGGACGGCCCGTGCCGTCAGGCGGGCGCCCCGGGACGGCAGGCCGGCGTCAGGCGGACAGGTGGTGGGCGCACTCGTCCCGGTAGCGCAGCGTCAGCTCCCGCACGCGGCCCGGGTCCGCCAGCACGGCGCGGGAGACCGACGGCACCACCGTGTGCCGTACCGGATGGAACAGCCGGGCGAGGTCGGCGGGTGAGACCCCGTGCGGGCCGACGCCCGGCACGAGGACGGGACCGTTGAGACGGTCGAGAGGGTGGCCGGCGGACGCGCGAGCGGCATCGCCCGTCGAGCCGGCGACCCCGCTGACCGCCGAGCCGGCCGCCGCGCCGATCACCACGCCGACCGGCCCGAGCGGCGCCCGGCCCGCGTTGGCCGCCTCGACGCCCGCGAAGACCTGCCCGGCCAGAGACTCCTGGAACCGCGCCGCCTCCGGGCCGGAGGCGCCCGCCAGCACGAAGACGCCCGCGTCGTTGGCGACGGCCGAGGTGATCGCCCCCTCCAGCGCGCCGAACCCGAAGTACGGGCTGAGCGTGACCGCGTCGACCGCGAGGGGGCTGCCGTGGTCGAGGTACGCCTCGGCGTAGGCCGCCATCGTGGCGCCGATGTCACCCCGCTTGGCGTCCAGGACGACCAGCGGGCCGGCCTGCCGCAGGTCGGCGATGACCGACTCCAGCACGGCGACGCCGCGGCTGCCCCAGCGCTCGAAGAACGCCGGCTGCGGCTTGACCACCGCCGCCACGTCGCCCACGGCGTCGGCCACGGTCCGGCTGAAGCGCTCCAGCCCCGCCGGCGAGTCGTCCAGGCCCCACGCGTGCAGCAGCCCCGGGCTGGGGTCGATGCCCACGCACAGCGGACCGTACTTGTCGAGCCTGGCCCGCAGCCTGGTCCCGAACGGCTCATTCATCGCCCAGCCCCCCTCGTGAACGTTCGCAGAGTAATCCCCGCCGGTCGGGCGCGGAAGATTTCCGACGCCGCCGGTATGGGACGACGGCGGGGACCCCTCTGCTCACATCCAGGCCGTGGAACCGTCCGGGCGGGTCGGCACCTTCCGGTCCCAGCGCACCCAGTCGTCCTCCCGGAGGGCGTCCTCGTCGATCTCGACGCCCCAGCCCGGCCGGTCCGGGCGCAGTTCGAGATGCCCGTCCACCGGCAGGTAGGGATCGGGGCACCACGACACCTCGTCGGGTTTGTACTCCAGGATGGCGAAGTTGGTGGCCACCGCCGCGAAGTGCACGTTCGCCGCGGTGGCGAGCGGTCCGAGCGGGTTGTGCGGGGCCACGGGGACGTAGTGCGCGTCGGCGATGGCGGCGATCTTCAGCAGCTGCGTCATCCCGCCGACCACGCAGATGTCGGGCTGCACGATGTCGGCTCCCTGAGCCGTCAGCAGCGCGAGGAACTCGTGCGGCGAGTACAGCGACTCGCCCGTCGCCAGGGGCACGGCCAGCTCCGACCTGATCCGCCCCCACGCCGGGAGGTGCTCGGGCCGGATGGGCTCCTCCAGGAAGAGCGGCTGGTGCGGGGCCAGGGCGGCGCCCAGCTCCACGGCCTGGCGGGGCTCCCAGAGGCAGGCGTGCGCGTCGAAGGCGAACTCCCACTCCTCCGGGTGCCCGGCCCGGACCCGGCCGAAGTACGCGCCGAGCTCGTTCGCGACCAGCCCGGACCGCACCCGGTTCGGGTCACGGCGGTACGGGCTCAGCTTGAACGCGGTGAACCCGAAGCGCTCGTGCAGCGCCGCGGTCCTGTCCTGGAGCTCGGCGGGGTCGGGCGCCGAGTACAGGCCGGCGTAGACCCGCACCCGGTCGCGTACGGCGCCGCCGAGCAGCCGGTAGACCGGCACGCCCACGGCCTTGGCGGCGATGTCCCACAGCGCGAGGTCGATCGCGGCGATCGCGGCCAGCCCGAGGGCCCCCTGCGGGAAGCGGCAGGACTGCAGCAGGAACTGGTTGACCCGGCTCGGGCTCCGCGCGTCCATGCCCTTGACCTGCTCGAACAGGTAGTCGAGCAGCGGCGGGTAGGCCAGGTCGGGTCCGTGGTTGTAGACCTCGGACCAGCCCGCGGTGCCGTCGTCGGTGGTGATCCTCACCAGGATCCGGGGGCGGTCGCCCACCCGCTGGCGGAAGGTCTCCAGTGACGCGATCCTCATATGCGCAGCTCCGTCCCCAGCTCGGGCACGGCCGAGCGCCACGGGCTGATCGACTCGGCCACCTCCGCCGCCACGGCGGCGGTCACCGGATGACTGGGCGGGCGCACCTCGCGTCGGCACAGCCCCAGCTGGTGCATCGCCTCCTTGACCACGGAGACGTTGTCGGCGGCGCGGTCGCGGGCCCGCAGCTCCTCGAAGTGCCTGATCCGCCGCCATACCCGCGTCGCCGTGTCGTAGTCGCCGTCCCGCAGCGCGGCGAGCATCTCCAGCGACACGGCCGGGGCCACGTTGACCAGCCCGGAGGTGAACGCCCGCGCCCCGGCCTGCCAGTAGGCGGGGGCGTACGACTCCGCCAGGCCGGCGATCCACAGCAGGCCGTCGCCCGCCCGCGCCTTGGTCGTGGCGAACACGACCGGGTCCGGCACCGAGTACTTCAGCCCGACGACGTTCGGGGCCCGCTCCACGAGCCGGGCGATGTCGGCGCCGGACACCGCGGTGGTGCTGAGGTACGGCAGCACCCCGAGGTCCGGCACGGCGGCGGCGATCGCCGCGTTGTACTCGACCCATCCGCGCGCCGACAGGTACGGCAGCACGGGCTGGTGGATCATGATGGCGTCCGCGCCGGCGTCCCGGGCGAAGCGGGCGTCCGAGACGGCGGTCGGCACGTCCAGCCCGACCCCGGCGACGATCGTCGTCGTGGCGCCGCGGGCGGAGACGACGCTGGCGAGAGCGGCGCGACGCTCGCCGGGGGTCAGCGCGTAGAACTCGCCGGTGTTGCCGTTCGGGGTCAGCGCGGTGATCCCGTTGTCGACCAGGCGGCGGGCCAGCGCCACGGCCCGGTCGTGGTCGATCTCGCCGTCGGCGGCGTAGGGCACCACGGGGATGCCGATGACGGTGCTGAGCCGCTCCTTCAGATCCGCGGTGTCCAGGTCCGCGGTGCTCGGACGGGCGCTCATGACGTGGTCCTCTCGGGAGACGGGGGAGCCGTTCCGGCGGGCTCCGGCGATGGGGTGACGGGCCTGACGCGCACCCAGAACAGATAGATGGCCGCGCTGACGAGACAGCTCGCCGCGGCCCCGACCAGCGGGCCGACGTAGGAGCCGCTGCCGGCGCTCAGGAACAGGCCGATCGCGATCGGGCTGATCAGGTTGCCGAGCTGGGAGCCGAAGTTCTGGAACCCGGCGATGGAGCCGACGCTGGCCGGGGACGACGCCACCTCGGCCGGGAGGCTCAGGATCGCGGCTCCCGCGAACGAGTGGGCGGCGCTGCTGACGGTGAGCACGACCATCAGCAGGACGTTGCTCTCGATGAACGGGGCGAAGCCGATGCAGGCGCTCAGCCCGAGCCCGGAGACGATCGGGATCTTCCTGGCGGCGTTGGTCGACATCCCCGACGCCAGCATGCGGTCCGAGGCGATGCCGCCGAGCACGGTGGCGCCGATGGCGATGAGCGCCGGGATGGCGCCCACCATGCCGAAGTCCTCCTTGCTGAACCCGCGGTCCTTGAGCAGGTAGCTCGGGTACCAGGTGAGGAAGAAGGCCCCGGCGAGCGAGCGGAAGACGTACCCGGTCATCAGCGCCCACACCTGGTTGTCGCGCAGCAGCCGGCCCCACGGCACCTTCTCGCTGGACGCCCCGTCGGCCGTCCCGCTGTCCGTCGCGTCGCCCTGGTCGGAGCGGATGTGGGCCAGCTCCTCGGCCGAGACCCGCGGGTGCTGCTCCGGGTGCCGGTAGACCAGGCGCCAGCCGATGAGCCACGGGATGCCGAGGACTCCGATGACCAGGAACGACAGGCGCCAGCCGCCGAGGACGGCCAGGGCCGTCACCACCGGGACGGACAGGGCGGTGCCGATCTGCTGGCCCATGTCGAACAGGCTCGACGCGAACGCCCGCTCCTTGCGCGGGAACCACTGCGAGACGACCTTCACGTTCGCCGGCTGCACGGGCGCCTCGCCGACGCCGAGGCCGAGCCGGGACACGATGACCCAGCCGAAGCTCTGCGTGAGGGCCATCAGCGCCGTCCACACCGACCACCAGCCGACGGCCATCGGATAGATCACCCTCGGGCCGAACCGGTCCAGCAGCCAGCCGGACGGGATCTGGAACAGGGCGTAGGTCCAGAAGAACGCCGAGAGCAGGACGCCCTGGACGGCGGGGCTGATCTCGAACTCCTCGGACATGAACGGCATCGCGACGCTGAGCGCCGCGCGATCGAGGTAGGCGATCGTCAGGCCGAGGGCCGAGAAGCCGACGATGGTCCACCGCATGCGGCTGCGGGCGCGGGCCGACGGCGCGCGCGTCGGCGTAGAATGGGTCATGGTTGCTCCTCTGACGGGGGTACCAGAGACGCTCCTTGAGGGAGCGTGTGTGTTCTCAGAGACGCGGCCCGGGATCTTGGCGGAGAACGGGCCGCTTCTCGCGCTTCATCGGGTGGCTGCTTCCCTCCTCAGGTGCCTGGCCACGAAGCCTTCGATGTGCCGGCGGACCAGTGTGGCCGCGCCGTCGCCGTCGTTCTCGCGCACCTTGGCGAGGATCGCGGCGTGCTCCTCGGCCTCCTCCTCCCATGACGGGCTGCGCGACCACGACGCGGCTGACACCAGCGCGGTCTGGTCCCGGAGCCCGTCCAGGGTGCGGACGAGAAGCGGGTTGCCGCAGCCCGCGTAGAGACCTCGGTGGAAGTCCCGGTTGGCGATGCTGCGCTCGGACGCGTCGGCGGCCTGCGAGGCCCGGTCGAGGGCCTGCGCCGCCTCGGAGAAGTCGGCGGCGGCGGCGACGCTGCGCCGCACCGCCTCCGGTTCGAGGAGCAGGCGCATGTCGTAGACCTCCAGCGCGTCCTCGTCGCTCAACTGCCGGACCGTGGTGCCGGTGTAGGGACGGATGACGACGAGCCCCGTGCTCTCCAGCGCCTTGAGCGCCTCGCGCACCGGTGTCTTCGAGACGCCGAACTGGCCGGCCAGGTCGCTCTCGACCAGGGGGGTCCCCGGCTTGAACCGGCCGTTGAGTATCGCCGCCTTGATGGTCTCCAGCACGTGTGCCGTACGGGACGGCAACGCGCCGGGACTGAAGACTGGCATCGCCACGAAGACTCCTCCTGAGCTGGCGCATCATATGCGATGTATGAGATGCGACTTTAGGACTAATCTGGGCATACGGCAAGGAAACGATGCCGTGACGTGACCGAAACATCCTCCAGCCGGCCGAGCGCCTGTCTTGTCCGGCTCGCCGCGGGGTAGATCACCCTGCATGTACGAGATCGCCCGCCGGACGCTGACGCTCGGCACCGAGCCGCCGCACGAGGTCACGGTCACGATCGGCGTGCCCGTGGAAGAGCCCACGGGCGAGTGGTCGTGCCCGTACCGGATCGACGGGCTGGCCGGATGGGAGCACGAGCGCAAGGTCACCGGCGTCGACTCGCTGGAGGCGGTGGACCTGGCGCTCGCCATGGTCCGGGCCGCGCTGGCCGGCTCCCACGAGGCCAAGGAGGGGATGCTCACCTGGGACGAGGAGCCGGACGGCCGCCGGCCGCGGACCGTGTACCTCTCCTGGGACAAGGACCACGACATCGCCTACCTCGCGATGAAGCACGAGATCGTGCCGGGTGAGGCGGTGCGCCAGGAGACGGCCGGCCGGGCCGTGCTCGACTACGGCGCCTCCGGTGAGCTGCTCGGCGTCGAGCTGCTGGACGCGGCGACGCTCCTCCCGCCCGAGCTGCGGCTCTAGACGTCCCGCCCGTTCCGGACGCGTGCCTCCTCGTTCAGCGTGCCCGCTACGTGTCCCGGGCCGTGGAGCGAGTGCCGCCGGACAGCAGCCACCGCCAGCGCGGCACCTCGAACACCACGGTCGCCACGGCCAGCACCGACACGACGACCGCCACCGCCGCCGGCCAGGCCACCCACGACGCCGCCACCGCGGCCACGAGCTGGAGCAGCACCAGCAGGATCGTCACGAACCCCGGCACGGGCACGATCACGCTCCGCTTGTCGCCCGGCGTGGAGAACAACGTCGGCAGCCCGATCAGCACGACCACCGACAGGACGGCCAGCGCGACGGAGTGGGGGGCCAGAGCCCACGGGGTGGCGACCCAGGCGATCAGCTCGGTGGCGAAACGCAGCGCGGACCCGGCGGGATCGTCCTGGCGGACAGGAGTGGACACGCGGGCACCCTACAGCCACGCCGTGGCCGGCCGGCAGGCGCCCGCCTGCACCTGTCGGAGGGCACCGTACGCAACTACCTGTCCTCGGCCATCGGCAGGACCCGCACCCGCAACCGCGTCGAGGCCGTCCGCCACGCCCAGGCGCAGGGCTGGCTGTGACGCCCCCGGGACCGCCCGGCCCCGCCGGGAGCCGCCGCCGGGAAGGAGGCGGCTCCGGCGAGGTGAGGGGGCCTAACGACCGCTGGTCACCCCGTAGTACTGGAGGGTCTGCACGGACGGCTTGGCCGTGACCTGCGCCGCCGAGGTGGCCTTGGCGACGACGGTCCCGCCGCGCGACGCCGACGCGGAGACGGCGCCCGTCGCCAGGGGGAAGGTCTTGGCCGAGACGCCCGCCGGCGCGGTGTACGTCTGCTTCTGGCCGCCCACCGTGACCGTGACGGACGCCGAGGCGGTCAGCATCGTCAGCACCTCGACCGTGTCACGCGCCGCGGTGCTGCCGCCGCGCAGCTTCATGAGCTTGGTCTGCGCGTAGGCCGGCGGCGCCGCCGCCGGCTGGACGCGGTGGGTGACGTACAGGACGTCGTTCGTCACCTTGGGGCAGCCCAGCTTGAAGCAGGTGAGGTAGTAGGAGCTGATGTCCAGGTACGTCCAGCCGTTGTTCGCGGACGGGGCGAACTGGGTGCCCTCGGAGTAGTCGTTCCAGGTGGTGAGCTGGACCCAGTCGGCGCCGCCGTCGATCGCGCCCGTCCAGGTGAGGCGGAGGTTCTCGGTGTTGCTCGCCTCGTCGTAGACGCCCTGGTTGGGGCGGGAGTCCTGGGCCGACACCGGCTGCATCCAGATCTTGCCCATGGTGTGGGCACGGCCGATGTTGGTGGACAGGCCGGCGTTGGCGGTGGTGTTGCGGTTGCCCCAGTTGGAGAAGCCGTAGCTGATGGAGGCGAATGCGTCCCGGTTCTTGTTGAAGTCCAGGAACGTCGGCACGAGGGCGACCTTGATCCCGTGGGCGGTCTCCATGGTCTTGATCCAGGCGGACCACCAGGCGGCGGTGCGGTTCTCGGCCTTGAACGGGGCCACGACCAGGCGCCCGTCCGCCAGCTTGTACACCGAGGACGACGCGGCGAGCTTGGCCAGCGACGACGCGAGCGTGGCGCTGTCGACCGAGGCCAGGCCGTTCATGTCCGGCATCAGGACGATCCGGAAGCCGGGGTCGACCGCGGCGGCCGCCTTGACCAGGTTCTGCACCCTGGTCCAGTTGTTGCTGGAGACGGACAGGATGTCCACGGTGAACCCGTCCAGGCCCGCCGCGATCGCCTGCCGCACCTCGGTCTTGAGGTCCTCGACCGCGTAGTCGCCGGTCAGCGGTGACCTGCCGATCGGCCGGTCCCGCAGCAGGCCGCCGTACGCGGAGTGCTTGCCGCTCTCGCCCTCGGGCTTGAGGTAGTTGCGGGCGTAGTAGTCGCTCGCCGGGGCCTGGTTGTCCAGGGAGATCGGGTACGGCGGGAAGTAGTGGGCGAACACCTTCCTGCCGGAGGCGCGCAGCTTCGACGCGGACGCCAGGGTGAACGGCAGCGGGCCGTCCGTGCTCTCGCCGCCCTCGTCGTCGCCGGTGGTGCCCTCCGTGTAGGTGACGGTGAGGCGGGGGCCGTCGCCGGCCGTGGCCTCGGCCGAGTGGAAGACCGCCTGCGCCCCGGCCGTGCCGGTGATCGCGAACGCGTAGGCGCCGTTGCCCGTGAACGCCCCGGAGACGTCGAGCTGGACGTCCTGGCCGCCGGTCAGGCCCTTGGCGGTGGCCAGCGTGGCGCCGAGCGCCGGCCGGTTCGCCCAGGTGGCGGTGTCCGACCACGTGCCGCTCACCCTGCGCGCCGCCACCGAGCTGTCGGTGGTGCGGGTGGCCTGGAGCTTGAGCGTCAGCTTCACGTCGGTCGCGTTCGCCGGCAGGCCCGCCACCGTGAACCTGACCAGTGCCTGCCGCTCCGCGGCCGCCTTGCCGTCGCAGGTGCTCGGGCAGGCCGACAGCCAGGTGTGGGCGGCGTGCTCCTGGGACGGGCTGGCCTGGCTCAGGTAGGTGTCCTGGCTCACGTCCACGGTGACGCTCCTGGGCGCGGCCTGGGCCCCGCGCGCGGCGGTGACGCCCCTGGCCGCCTGGACGCCCAGGGGGGCGCCGGCCTCGGCGTACGCCTGGGGTGCCGTCCCGGCTCCCGCTCCGGCGACCACCACGACGGCCGCCAGCCACGCGCGTAAACGGTTGGGCATCGATCCTCCACTGATCCACGAACCCCGGCCCCGTGATCATGGGCCGTCCTTCAGGGATCAAGACTGGGGCATGTGGGATTCGGTCGCCCGGCATTCCCGATATTTCATGACCACTGGAACGATCTAGCTGGGAACTGTGACCTCCGCCCACATCGCGCGGGTCAGCCGGCGGGCCGTTCCTCCAGCTCACCGGTGCCCTCCCACCGGTCCTGCGCGGCCATCACCTCGTCCGCGTGGTCGAAGGCCCACTCGCCCAGCCGCTCGATCGGCTCCAGCAGGCTCCGCCCCAGGCCGGTCAGCTCGTACTCCACGCGGGGCGGCGCCTCGGCGTACGCGTGCCGCACCACCAGGCCGTTGGACTCCAGCCGGCGCAGCGTCTCGGTGAGCACCTTGGGGCTGACCCCGCCGATCGCCGCGCGCAGCTCGCCGGGCCGCCGGGGCCCGTGCCGCAACGCCCACACCACCACGGCGCTCCAGGTGTTGGCGATCAGGTCGAAGGCCAGCCTGGCCTGGCAGTCGGCGAGGAACACCGTTGACCCCCTCGATACGCACCGAATGGTGTGCGACGGCCTTCGTACCGTCGTCCCGTCACACTTCTACACGGTTGGAGCGCAACATGCGGATCGGCATCCTGGGCGCGGGCGGCATGGCCGACGCCCTCGGCACCCAGTGGCATCGCGCGGGTCACGAGGTCATGATCAGTGGCCGCGACCCGGAGAGGACCGTCGCCCAGGCCGCCCGGATGACCCGGGCGGCACAGGCCCGGGAGCGGGAGGTGCTGACGGGCACATTCGCGGAGGCGGCCGCCTTCGGCGACGTCGTGATGGCGGCCGTCCTGGAGGCGGGCCTGACGGACGTGCTCGCGGCGGCGGGTACGGCGCTGCGCGGCAAGCCGCTCATCGACGTGACCAACGTCCACCCGGACGCGTACGACCCCACGCGTCCGATCGCCGGGGCGGCGGCGGATCTCACAGGGGCACATGTTGTGAAGGCGTTCAACCTGTGCCACGTGGACGTGTGGCGCATGACGCCGCCGGTCTTCGACGGCAGGCCGCTGGCCGTGCCGCTGTGCGGGGACGACCCGGCCGCCCTGGAGCCGGTACGGCGGCTCGTCACGGACCTCGGCTGCACGCCGCTGGACGGCGGGGGACTTGCCAGGGCCACCCTCCTGGAGGCCACGGCCGCGTTCGTCATCGGCCTGTGGTTCGCCGGAGCGGACGCCCAGGCCATCCTCACCCCGAAGGAGCACGCCGGGGTGTGAACCGAACCCGTCAGCCCTGACGGGCGAGGTGGTCGGCGTGGCGGATCGGCTCGGGAAGCCGGTAGCGGGGCGACAGGCGCAGCGCCTGCTCCGTGGCCGTCTCCAGGGAGATGCGATGACCGGGGGAGACGTACACCGGCTTGACCCCCTCCCGCGTGCGGACGGCGCGGCCCACCGTCGAGCCGTTCAGCGTGATCGGCGTCCATGCCCCGCGCTCCGGCCCGGGGGTGGCGTGGTCGCCGACGAACGGGGTCTTGCCCACCCCCATCGCCGGCAGGCCGGTCAGCACGCCCAGGTGGCAGGCCAGGCCGAAGCCGCGCGGGTGCGCCACCCCGTACCCGTCGCACACCAGCAGGCCGGGCGTGGTCGTCAGGCGTTCGAGGGCCCGCACCAGCGCGGGCAGCTCCCGGAAGGCGAAGAGCCCGGGAACGTACGGGAACCGGGCCTCGTCCTCGACGGTCACCTGCTCCAGCACCGTGAGCGTGGCGGCGTCGAGGACCACCACGGCCGCGCGCACCCGGTCGTCGCCGTCATAGTGGACGTCCAGGCCCGCCACCGAGGTGAACGTCGTCGGTCCGGTGAGCTCGACGTGCGGGCGCAGGCGGTCCTGGATGGCCTGCGCCTCCTCGGCGGTGGCCGGCCACGGGTGAAGCTGGTTCACGAGCACATGATCAATCTAGCCGGGCGGCGGCCGGCCTCCGCGTCCGGAGGCCGGCCAGTCTGTCGTGTAGATCTACCGGAATGTCAGCAAGCAACCCGGCTTCGGTGACAAAACGGACAGCCCCTAGCATGTCCTGGTGATCGTCGGAGACGTGCTGGGGCTGCTCGGCGTCGGCGTGGCGGCCGGGGTGGTCAGCACCGTGGTGAGTCTCGCCTCGATCGTGTCCTATCCCGCGCTGCTCGCCTTCGGTCTCCCGCCGCTCGCCGCGAACGTCACCAACACCGTGGCCCTGCTGTTCACCGGCCTGGGCGCGGCGGCCGGCTCGCGGCCGGAGCTCGCGGGGCAGGGGAGCCGGGTCCTCAGGCTGGGCTGGATCACCGCGCTCGGCGGCGCGGCCGGCGCGACCCTGTTGCTGATCACGCCGTCGCGGACGTTCGAGCTGATCGCGCCCTGGCTCATCGGCGCCGCCTCGCTGCTCCTGGTCCGCCCGCCGTCGGCGCGCAAGCACGCCGAGCACGGGACCCTGGCGAGGATCGCGCTGTTCGTCGTGGCGATCTACATCGGCTACTTCGGCGCGGCGGGCGGCATCCTCATGTTCGCGGTGCTGTCGGCGATGCTCGACCAGGCGCCGGCCCGGACGAACGCGGTCAAGAACGTGCTGTCCGGGCTGGCCAACACGGTCGCGGCCGTGGGGTTCGCGCTGTTCGGGCCGGTCGACTGGGGGGCGGTGGCGCCGCTGGCGGCGGGATTCCTGCTGGGCGGGTGGCTCGGACCGAAGATCGCCCGGCGGCTGCCGGGGCACAGCCTGCGCTACCTCGCCGCCGCCTGCGGCCTGGCGGTCGCCGCCAAGCTCGGGTACGACGCGTACGCCTCCTGAGCGGCCCACGTGCCGACCTGGGCGGGGCTGCGAGCCGCCCGGCGGGTCCGCGGGCGGCCGCGCCGGGCGGAGCGGTCCGGGGTCAGGCGACGAGCTTGGCGAAGCGGGTGGCGACCTCGCGCCAGATCGGCGTGGAGACCGGCTCGTCGGCCACCGCCCCCGCGTACACCTCGTCGGGGTCGAACCCGGCCACCTCCCACGTCCGGATCCGCTCCGGCAGCACCTCGGGATGGAACTGCACGCCCCACGCCGCCTCGCCCACCCGGAACGCCTGGTACGGGCAGCGGTCCGTCTCCGCGAGCCACACCGCGCCCGGCGGCAGGGCCGTGATCGCGTCCACGTGGTGCTCGATCGCGGGCACCACCTCCGGCAGGTCGCGGAACAGCGGGTCGGCCGCCGTCTCCGGCCGCAGCGTGACCGGGACGCTGCCGTTCTCCGGCGCCCCCGCGTCGCCGGTCACCTCTCCGCCCGCCACCTCGGCGAGCAACTGCCCGCCCAGGCAGATGCCGAAGAACGGCACCCGGCCGGCCAGCGCCTGCCTCACCAGCCCCCGCGTGGGCGCCAGCCAGGGGGCGCGGTCGTCCTCGCTGGGCAGATAGCCGCCGCCCATCATGAGCATCGCGTCGTGGCGGAGCGTCCCGGGCACGGCCTCGCCGTCGTAGGCGTGGACGACGTCCAGCCGCAGCCCCATGTCCTCCAGCCAGCCGCCGAACCGGCCGGGGCCGCCGCTCCTGCTGTTCTGCACGATCAGGACGTCACGCATGGCTGGTCACCGGCCTCCTGTGGGCGTCGGGGGAGAGGGGCGCCGGCCTCCGGCAGGCGTGGGGAGGGAGGTGCGCCGGCCTCCGGCGCGCGTCGGGGGAGCGGGTCACGTCAGTCCCGCGGCGGTCGCGGTGTGGCGCAGCAGCAGGGCGGTGGTCACCGGGCCGACGCCGCCGGGCACCGGGGTCAGCGCGCCCGCCCTGCCGATGACCGCGCCGAAGTCGACGTCGCCGGTCAGGCCGCCGTCGGCCGTCGGGTTGGTGCCGACGTCGATCACGACCGCGCCGGGCGCCACGTGCTCCGCGCCGATCAGCCCGGCCCGGCCCACGGCCGCGACCAGCACCTCGGCGGTGGAGGTGACCGCGGCCAGGTCGCGGGTGCGCGAGTGGCAGACGGTCACGGTGGCGTGCCGGTCGAGCAGCAGGTGCGCCAGCGGCTTGCCCACGACGGTGGACCGGCCGACCACGACGGCCCTGGCGCCCCGCAGCTCGACGCCGTGCCGGTCGAGCAGCGCCATCACCGCGGCGGCCGTGGCCGGCGCGAACGCGGGCAGCCCGGCCGCCAGCCGGCCGAGCGACAGCGGGTTGGCTCCGTCGACGTCCTTGGCCGGGTCGATCGCGCCGGCCAGTTCCTGCGCCGAGGCGCCCTCGGGCAGCGGGGTCTGCAGCATGACGCCGTGGACCGAGGGGTCGGCGCTGAGCCGTTCGAGCGTGGCGCGGATGCCCGCCACCGGGGCGGCGGGGCCGAGGTCGACGATGTCGCAGGCGACGCCCACCCCGGCGGCGGCCTTGGCGATGGAGCGCACGTACCACAGGGACGCCTCGTCGGCGGTGGCCACCACGACCGCCAGCCTCGGCGCGGTCTCGGCGGCCCGCACGAGCCCGGCGACCTCCTCGCGGAGCGCGGCGGCGAGCTCCCGGCCGCGCAGCTCCACCCCGTTCGCGGGGGTCCCGGTCATCGGGCGAGGTCCTTGCGCACGGCCGCCGTGACCCGCTCGGCCCGGGCGACGGCGTCGTCCACGCCCGCCAGGCGTCCGCGCAGCGCGTCCAGCACCCCTTCCTCCTTGATGCCGCCCATGTTGACCTCGACGTTGACGCGGGCCGTGGTGAGCGCGGCCCGCGCGGCCTCGGCGGCCGCGGCCACGTCGGTGACCACGTTGGGGTTGCCGATCGGCAGCAGCGTCTCGCACAGCTCCACCAGCCGCGCGGCCGTCTCGGCGACCCGGGCGGGCGGCTCGGCCGCGCCGGCGAGGGCGGCGGCGATGGCCGCGCTCCGCTCCTCGCCCTTGGGCAGCTTGTACGCCTCCGTCACGGCCGTGAACGCCGCCGCGTCCTCGGCGGCCAGGCCCAGGGCCCGCTCGCGCAGGGTGTCGGTCTCGGCCGTCACCGCGGCCACGGTCTCCGCGTGCCCGGCGTAGCGGTCGCCGGTGCTGTAACGGGCGACCATGCCCAGCAGCGCCGCCGCCTGGGCGGCGTGCAGGGCCGCGGTCGCGCCGCCGCCGGGCGCGGGCTCGCGGGCGGCCAGCCGTTCGAGGAAGTCGCCGATCTTCATGTCGCGCATGGCGGCATTCTGCCAGCCCGCCGCATCCGGGCTCGCGCCGGACCGCGGGCCCGGCGCGTCACTGCCGGCGGGTCACTCCCGGTGCATCGGCCGGGTCGTGTCGTCGGCCACCTGCCCGTAGGGCGACGGCCCCTGGGACGAGGGCCCGTACGACGACGGACTGGGGGCTCCGTGAGACGGTGCCCCGTACGCCTCGTAGCCGGACATCCCGTACGCCGATGTCCCATGTCCCGGCGTCACCACCGGCGGACGCCGCGAGCGCCACCGCGACGGGAACGCCGACGCCGCGAGCAGCAGGACCCCCACCACCAGGAACATCCCCGTGTACCCCAGCGTCAGGTACCCCGTCCGCATCCACCCCGGTACGAACAGATCCGTCACGGACGAGACGGACAGGATCTCGGCGAACGGCAGCAGCCCGTAGAACGTGAACCCGATCCCGCCCAGTAGCGAGGCGACCGGCGACAGCCGCGAGGAGGCCAGCAGGGCCAGCAGCACACCGGCCACGACGATCGCGGCCACCCCGGTCCACGAGATCCGGAACTGCTGGATGCTCAGCGAGACCTCGCCGACTCCGTACATCAGGGCCACGGCGACCAGCGGTGGCAGCAGGACTCCGGCGACCACTCCCAGTACATGACGCACACCGTTGGACATGACGCCCCAACCCCCGTCGTCCGGTCAGGGCCCCAACCTACCGCGTGGATTCCCGCACGACGAGGTCCGGCTGGAACATGATCTGCTGGTGCGCGTGCGTGTCGGGGTTGTCGCACTCGTCCAGCAGCAGCTCGGTGGCCACCCGGCCGAGCTGGTAGGTCGGCTGCCGGATCGACGACAGCGACACCGTGGAGGCCGAGGCGAAGTCGATGTCGTCGTACCCGATCAGCGACACGTCGTCGGGCACCCGCACGCCCGCCTGGAGCAGGCCCCGCAGCATGCCGAGCGCCAGCAGGTCGTTGGCGCAGAACAGCGCGTCGGGCAGGGTGCCGTCGGCCAGCAGCTTCTCGGCGGCCTGCTGACCGGCCTTGGCCGTCATCGCCGGCATCGCGATCTCGCGCAGCTCCGCCGGGTCGCGCCCGGCCGCGGCCATGGCCTGCTCGGCGCCCCGCCGCCGTTCCTGGCACTGCCGGATGGCGGGGGGCCCGGTCACGTAGCCGAGCCGCCCGGCCCCGCCGCGCAGCAGGTGGCCGGCCGCCATGGCGCCGCCGGTCACGTCGTTGACCGCGACGGCGCACTGGGTGGAGCGCTCGGCCGGGTGATCCACGAGCACCACGGCGATGCCCCGCTCGCGCAGCCGCTCCAGCCGGCCGGGGTCCTCGTCGGAGGGCGTGATGAGCACGCCGCGCACCCGCTGCTCGGCGAAGACCAGCAGGTTGCGCTCCTCCTTCAGCCGGCTGCCCGAGGAGTTGCCCAGGATGACCGCGTAGCCGCGCTCGCTGGCCATGTCCTCCACGCCGGCGGCGACGTCGGTGAAGAACGGGTTGCCGATGTCGATCACCGACAGCCCGATCGTGCGGCTGTGGCCGGCCCGCAGCGTGGAGGCCGAGCCGTGCCGGACGAACCCCAGGTCGCGGATGGCGGCCTCGACGCGGGTACGGGTGCCGCCCGCGACCTTCTCGGGGCGGTTGAGCACGTTGGACACCGTCCCGGGCGACACGCCCGCCCGGGCCGCGACGTCCTTGATGCTCACTGTGGCCATTCACGCCCCCGGGGCTCGTAGGTGCGCACGTCCGCGCTCCGCCGTACCAGATCCCGCATCTCGGCCAGGTCGCCGACCAGGCCGCGGGCTCGCGCCTGCACCAGCGCGTTGCCGAGGGCGGCCGCCTCGACCGGGCCCGCGACCACCGGGAGCCCCGTCGCCTCGGCGGTGAGCCGGCACAGCAACGCGTTGCGCGAGCCGCCACCGACCACATGGACGACCTCGACGGGCCGCCCGCTGAGGCGGGCCGCGTCGTCGACGGCCCTTTTGTAGGCGAGGGCGAGGCTCTGCAGGATGCATCGTACGGCCTGCGCCCGTCCCTCCGGGGGCCGCTGCCCGGTACGGGTGCAGTAGGCGTCGATGCGGGCGGGCATGTCGCCCGGCGGCAGGAACGACGGGTCGTCGGGGTCGATGACCGCGTCGGTGCGGGCGTGCTCGGCCTCGGCCAGCAGCGCCTCCAGGTCGGGGTGGTCCCAGACGCGCAGGCACTCCTGGAGGATCCACAGGCCCATGACGTTGCGCAGGTAGCGGACGGTGCCGTCGAGGCCGGTCTCGTTGGTGAAGTTGGCCAGCCGGCTCTGCTCGGTGAGCACCGGGACGGGCAGCTCGACGCCGACGAGCGACCACGTGCCGCACGAGATGTAGGCGAAGTTCGGGCCGGTGGCGGGCACGGCCACCACGGCGGAGGCGGTGTCGTGCGAGGCGACCTGGGTGACGACCGTGGAGTAGCCCAGCTCGGCGGCCACGTCCTCGCGCACAGGACTCGACTCGGCGTCGGTGATCGGCGGCAGGATGCGGCGGGGCAGGCCGAGCCGGTCGACCAGGTCCCACGCCCAGTCGCGGCGGGTCACGTCGTACAGGCCGGTGGTGGAGGCGTTGGTGCGCTCGGCGGCGATCCGCCCGGTCAGCCAGTAGCCGATCAGGTCCGGGATCATCAGCAGCGTCTCGGCCTCGTCGAGCCGCTCGCGCAGGAGCTGGTTGACCGTGGTGAACGGCAGGAACTGCAGCCCCGTCACCTCGTACGGGTCGATCCGCTCGGTGACCTCGGCCGTGCGCGCGTCGCGGTAGTGGACCGGGTTGCCGATCAGCCGGCCCGTGGCGTCGAGCAGGCCGTAGTCCACGGCCCACGAGTCGACGCCGGCCGACTCGGCGGGCCCCGCCCTGCGCAGGCCGTCGAGCACGCCCTGGTACAGGGAGAGGATGTCCCAGTGCAGGGTCCCGGCCACCCGTACCGGCCGGTTGGGGAAGCGGTGCGCCTCGGCGAGCTCGATCTTGTCGGCGGTGATGTCGGCGGTCATCACGCGCCCGCTGGAGGCGCCGAGGTCCACAGCGGTGAATCGCATGCGCTGATTAAAACGTATCAATCACAATGGCGCCATAGCGGAGGGCGACCCATTGACGGCCGCAGGCGCAGCGCCTACATTCCGGAAACATCCTGTTAAAACGTTTGTCGCGCGGAGGATGTATGGGCGCTCACCCCACGCTCGCACTCGCCGGCGTCAGCAAGTCCTTCGGCGCGGTCCGGGCGCTACGGGACGTCTCCATCGAACTGCACGCGGGCGAGGCGCACGCCCTCGCGGGCGAGAACGGGGCGGGCAAGTCCACGCTCGTCAAGACGCTCGCCGGGGTCCACCGCCCCGACCAGGGCAGGATTCTGCTCAACGGCGAGCCCGTCGTCTTCTCCGGACCGGCCGACGCCCAGCAGGCCGGCGTCGCCGTCATCTACCAGGAGCCCACGCTCTTCCCCGACCTGTCCGTCGCCGAGAACATCTTCATGGGCCGCCAGCCCCGCCGCTCGCTCGGCCGCATCGACCGCGCCGCCATGCGCGCCGAGACCCGCGAGCTGTTCGGCCGGCTCGGCGTCGCCCTCGACCCCGGCCGCCCCACGCGCGGCCTGTCCATCGCCGACCAGCAGCTCGTGGAGATCGCCAAGGCGCTCTCCCGCGACGCCCGCGTGCTGGTCATGGACGAGCCGACGGCCGCGCTGTCGGGCGCGGAGGTCGCCCGCCTCTTCTCCGTCGTCGAGGCGCTGCGCGAGCACGGCTGCGCGGTCCTGTTCATCTCCCACCGGCTCGACGAGATCTTCGCCCTCTGCCAGCGCGTCACCACGCTGCGGGACGGCCAGTGGATCGCCAGCGAGCCCGTCGCCGGTCTCACCCACGACGACCTGGTGCGCCGCATGGTCGGCCGCGATCTCGGCGCCCTCTACCCGAAGCAGGCGGCCGCCGTCGGCGACGTCGCCCTCAAGGTCGAGCGGCTGACCCGCGAGGGCGTCTTCACCGACGTCTCCTTCGAGGTGCGGCGCGGCGAGATCGTCGCCCTGGCCGGGCTCGTCGGCGCCGGCCGCAGCGAGGTGGCCCGCGCGATCTTCGGCATCGACCGGTGGGACGCCGGCACGGTCACCGTGGACGGCCGCGAGCTGCCGCCCGGCAGCCCCACGGCCGCCATGGGCGCCGGGCTCGCCCTCGTCCCGGAGGACCGCCGCCAGCAGGGCCTGGTCATGGAGATGTCGATCGAGCGCAACATCGGCCTGACCGGGCTGCGCTCCCTGCGCCGCGGCCCCACGATCTCACGGCGGGCCGAGCGCGACCGGGCGGCGGACTGGGCGGCACGGCTGCGGCTGAAGTTCGCCCGGCTCGGCGACGGCGTCGGCGTGCTGTCCGGGGGCAACCAGCAGAAGGTCGTGCTCGCCAAGTGGCTGGCCACCGAGCCGTCCGTGCTCGTCGTGGACGAGCCGACGCGCGGCATCGACGTGGGCACCAAGGCTGAGGTGCACCGGCTGCTGTCGGAGCTGGCCGGCCAGGGCATCGCCGTCCTGATGATCTCCTCCGACCTGCCCGAGGTGCTCGGCATGGCCGACCGGGTGCTCGTCATGCGCGAGGGCCGGCTGAGCGCCGAGATCCCGCGCGCCGAGGCCACCGAGGAGAGCGTGATGCACGCCGCCACGAGGAGGGCCGCATGACCGCGACCACGGTGCCGGACCAAGGGCCGGACCAGGGGCGCGGCCGGGAGCTCGGGGCGCGCGGCGCCCGCGCCCTGGTGGACCTCGTCTTCCGCGCCCGCGAGCTGAGCCTGGTCGTGGCGCTGGCCGTGCTCGTCGCCGTGACCGCCGGGGTCAACGGCAACTTCCTGTCCGGCCAGGGCATCGAGGACATCCTGCTCAACACCGCGATCCTGGCCCTGCTGGCCGTCGGCCAGTCGATCGTGGTGATCACCCGCAACATCGACCTGTCGGTCGGCTCCGTGGTGGGGCTCGTCGCGTTCGTCACCGGCGACGTGCTCGCCCGCGGCGCCGGGATCGTGCCGGCCGTGCTGCTCGGCGTGGCCATCGGCGCCGCCTGCGGCCTGGTCAACGGCCTGCTGGTCAGCTTCTGCCGGGTGCCCGCGCTGGTCGTCACGCTCGGCACGCTGTACGTCATCCAGGGCCTCGACCACTACCTCGCCCACGGCCGGCAGATCAACGCGGTGGACCTGCCGCCCGCCCTGCTCGCCCTGGGCAACGGGGCCGTGCTCGGCGTGCCGTACCTGCCGCTCATCACGCTCGTGGTCATGCTCGCGGTCGGCGCCTACCTGCGCGCGTACCCGAGCGGCCGGGAGTTCTACGCGATCGGCTCCAGCCCCGAGGCCGCCCGGCTGGCCGGCGTGCCCGTCCGGCGGCGCGTGCTGGCCGCCTACCTGGTCAGCGGCTGCCTGGCCGGCCTCGCCGGGGTGCTGTGGCTGGCCCGGTTCGGCACGGTCGTCGGCGACTCCGCGGGCGGCTGGGAGCTGCTGGTGGTCAGCGCGGTCGTGGTCGGCGGCGTGGCCATCACCGGCGGCGTCGGCAGTGTGTACGGCGCCGCGCTCGGCGCGCTGCTGCTCACCACGATCGGCAGCGCGCTCGTCGTGCTGCGGGTCAACCCGTTCTGGCAGCAGGCCGTCACCGGAGCGCTGCTGCTGCTGGCCATCAGCGTCGACCGGGTGCTCGCGATCCGCGTCGCCCGCCTGCTCAGGAAGGGGAGCCGCCGATGACCCGGGTGCTGCGCTGGGACGTGCTGGTCGGCGCGCTGCTGGTGGCCGTGTTCGCCGCGGGCTCCTTCTCCGTGCCGGGGTTCGCGACCGTGGACAACCTGTCGTTCGCGCTCGGCGACCTCGGCGAGATCGCGCTCATCGCGCTGGCCATGACCCTGCTCGTGGTGGCCGCCGAGGTGGACCTGTCGGTGGCCTCAGTCCTCGGCCTGTCCAGCGCCATGGTCGGCGCGCTGTGGGACGGCGGCATGGCCATCGAGACGATCATCCCGCTGGTCGTGCTCACCGGAGCCGTGTGCGGCCTGGTCAACGGGCTGCTCGTGACGCGCCTCGGCCTGCCGTCGCTGGCGGTCACGATCGGCACCCTCGCGCTCTACCGCGGCCTGGCGTACGTGGTGCTCGGCGACCAGGCCGTCGCCCAGTTCCCGCCCGCCTACACCGCGCTCGCCGTGGACGACGTGCCCGGCACGCCCATCCCGTACCCCGTCGCCCTGTTCGTCCTGCTCGCCGCCGTCACCGGCGTCGTCCTGCACGCCACCGGCTTCGGCCGCGCCCTGTACGCCATCGGCGCGCAGGAGCAGGCCGCGTTCTTCGCCGGGATCCGGGTCAAACGGATCAAGCTGGTGCTGTTCACGCTCTCCGGCACCGTCGCCGCGTTCGCCGGCGTCGTCTTCACCCTCAGGTACGGCTCGGCCCGGGCCGACAACGGCCTCGGGATCGAGCTGGCCGTCATCGCCGCCGTGCTGCTCGGCGGCGTCGACTTCGACGGCGGCAAGGGCACCCTCGGCGGCGTCATCGCCGGGGTGCTGCTCATCGGGCTGCTGCGCAACCTGCTCATGCTCGGCGACGTCTCCACCGAGATCCAGTCGATCGTCACCGGGCTCCTCCTCATCGTGTCGGTGCTCACCCCCCGCCTCGTCTCGCTGGTCAGGCCCGTCCTGAAAGGAACCCCATGACCCCGATGCGTCTCACAGCCGTGGTCGCCCTGCTCGCCCTGGGGGCCGCCGCCTGCGGCGGCACCACCAAGTCCAGCGTCACCTCCGCCCCCGCGCCGGCCCCCGCCTCCTCCTCGGCCGCCGCCAAGGCCGACCCGAACGCCCCCCTCAAGGAGGGCATCAAGCTGGCGTTCCTCCCCAAGCAGATCAACAACCCGTACGAGACCATCGTCGACAACGCGGGCATCGAGGCCGCCAAGGAGTACAAGGGCGAGGCGAAGGAGGTCGGCCCGTCCGACGCCTCCGCCTCCTCCCAGATCTCCTACATCAACACGCTCACCCAGCAGGGCCACGACGCGATCCTCATCGCCGCCAACGACGCCAACGCCGTGTGCGGCCCGCTCTCGACGGCCCGCGCCAAGGGCATCAAGGTCGTCTCGTACGACTCCGACGCCGCCCCCGAGTGCCGCGACCTGTTCATCAACCAGGCCAGCTCCGAGGAGGTCGGCCGCAGCCAGGTCAGGCTGCTCGCCGACCTGATCGGCAAGAAGGGCGAGATCGCCATCCTGTCAGCCACGGCCAACGCCACGAACCAGAACACCTGGATCAAGTACATGAAGGACGAGCTGGCCAAGCCCGACTACAAGGACATGAAGCTGGTCAAGGTGGCCTACGGCGACGACGACGACCAGAAGTCGTTCACCGAGACCCAGGGCCTGCTCCAGGCGTACCCGGACCTCAAGGGCATCATCTCGCCCACCACGGTCGGCGTCTCGGCGGCGGCCCGCTACATCTCCGGCTCCAAGTACAAGGGCAAGGTCGTGCTGACCGGCCTCGGCACGCCCAACCAGATGCGGCAGTTCGTCAAGGACGGCACGGTCGAGAAGTTCGCCCTGTGGAACCCCAAGGACCTCGGCTACCTCGCCTCCTACGCGGCGGCGGCGCTGGTGTCCGGCCAGATCACCGGCGCCCAGGGCGAGACGTTCAAGGCCGGCAAGCTCGGCGAGCGCACGATCGGCGCGAACGGCGAGGTCATCCTCGGCCCGCCGTTCACCTTCGACGCCGCCAACATCGACCAGTTCGACTTCTAGCGGTCCCCCAGGACCGCTCTCCCCGGTCCCCGCCGCCCGGCGGGGACCTCACCACGAGTCAGACCAGCGAAGGCGAGGGCCAGTGAAGGTTCGGAGGGTGCCATGCGGCGCGTGTGCTTCCTGCTGAAGGTGCGCGAGGACCGTCTCGACGAGTACCGCGAGCGGCACGAGGCCGTGTGGCCCGACATGCTCGACGCCCTGCGGACGGCCGGATGGGGCAACTACTCGTTGTTCCTGCGCGAGGACGGCCTGCTCGTCGGCTACCTGGAGACCGACGACTTCGAGGCCGCCCAGCGGCGGATGGCCGAGACGGACGTCAACGACAGGTGGCAGGCCGAGATGGCGCCGTTCTTCGAGACGGGCCGGGCCGACGAGGCGTTCGCGCCGCTGGAGGAAGTGTTCCACCTTGACTGAATCAGGACAGAGTGAATCGGGGAAGGCATTGATCAAGGAAGAGCTGCGCCGGCAGCGCATCGAGACGCCGTCGTGGGCGTACGGCAACTCCGGCACCAGGTTCAAGGTGTTCGCCCAGCAGGGCGTGCCGCGCGACCCGTACGAGAAGCTGGCGGACGCCGCGCAGGTGCACCGCCACACGGGCGTCGCGCCGACCGTCGCCCTGCACATCCCCTGGGACAAGGTCGACGACTACGCCGACCTGGCCCGGCACGCCTCGGAGCTGGGCGTGACGATCGGCGCCATCAACTCCAACGTGTTCCAGGACGACGACTACAAGCTGGGCAGCGTCACCCACCCGGACCCGGCCGTGCGCAAGAAGGCGCTGGGCCACCTGCTGGAGTGCGTGGACATCATGGACCAGACCGGGTCCGACACGCTCAAGCTGTGGTTCTCCGACGGCACCAACTACCCCGGCCAGGACGACATCCGCTCGCGCCAGGACCGGCTCGCCGAGGCCCTGGCCGCCGTCTACGAGCGGCTCGGGGAGGAGCAGCGGTTCCTGCTGGAGTACAAGCTGTTCGAGCCGGCCTTCTACATGACGGACCTGCCGGACTGGGGCGCCGCCTACGCGCACTGCCTCAAGCTGGGCCCGAAGGCGCAGGTCGTGGTCGACACCGGCCACCACGCGCCGGGCACCAACATCGAGTTCATCGTGGCGTTCCTGCTGCGCGAGGGGAAGCTCGGCGGCTTCGACTTCAACTCCCGCTTCTACGCCGACGACGACCTCATGGTGGGCGCGGCCGACCCGTTCCAGCTGTTCCGCATCATGTGCGAGGTGATCCGCGGCGGCGGGTACACCGACGAGACCGCGTTCATGCTCGACCAGTGCCACAACATCGAGCCCAAGATCCCCGGCCAGATCCGGTCGGTCATGAACGTTCAGGAGGCGACCGCCAAGGCCCTCCTCGTGGACCGTGACGCGCTGGCCGCCGCGCAGCGCGAGGGCGACGTGCTCGGCGCCAACGCCGTGCTCATGGACGCCTACAACACCGACGTCCGCCCCCTGCTCGCCGAGCTGCGCGAGGAGATGGGGCTGGACCCGGACCCGATGGCCGCGTACGCCAGGTCCGGTTACTTCGACAAGATCGCCGCCGAGAGGGTCGGCGGCGCGCAGGCAGGGTGGGGAGCCTGATGCAGGCCGTACAGGAACTGCTCGAACGAGCACACGCGCTGGGCGCAGACCCGCGCAACACCAACTACGCCGGGGGCAACGCCTCCGCCAAGGGCAGCGAGACCGACCCGGTGACGGGCGAGCAGGTGGAGCTGATGTGGGTGAAGGGGTCCGGGGGCGACCTCGGCACCCTCACCGCGGCCGGGCTGGCCGTGCTCCGGCTCGACCGGCTCCGCGCGCTGACCCGGGTCTATCCCGGTCCCGAGCGCGAGGACGAGATGGTCGCCGCGTTCGACTACTGCCTGCACGGCAAGGGCGGCGCCGCGCCGTCCATCGACACCGCCATGCACGGCCTCGTCGAGGCCACGCACGTGGACCACCTGCACCCCGACTCCGGCATCGCCATCGCGACCGCCGCCGACGGCCCCGAGCTGACCGGCCGGATCTTCGGCGACCGGGTCGTGTGGGTGCCGTGGCGGCGGCCCGGCTTCCAGCTCGGCCTCGACATCGCCGCCATCAAGGAGGCGAACCCGCAGGCCATCGGCTGCATCCTCGGCGGCCACGGCGTCACCGCCTGGGGCGCCACCAGCGAGGAGTGCCAGGCCAACTCCCTGGAGATCATCCGCACCGCCGAGCGGTACATCGCCGAGCACGGCCGTCCCGACCCGTTCGGCCCGGTCGTGCACGAGCCGCTGGCCGAGGAGGCCCGCCGCCGCCGCGCGGCCGAGCTGTTCCCGGTGGTGCGCGGCCTGGCCAGCACCGACGCGCGGCAGGTCGGCCACTACACCGACTCGCCCGAGGTGCTCGACTTCCTGGCCCGCGCCGAGCACCCCAGGCTCGCCGCGCTCGGCACGTCCTGCCCGGACCACTTCCTGCGCACCAAGGTCGCGCCGCTCGTGCTGGACCTCGCGCCGGACGCCCCGCTGGAGGAGGCCGTGGCCCGCCTGCGCGAGCTGCACGCCTCCTACCGCGAGGAGTACGCCGCCTACTACGCCCGCCACGCCACCCCCGACTCGCCGCCCATGCGCGGCGCGGACCCGGCGATCGTGCTGGTGCCCGGCGTCGGCATGTTCAGCTTCGGCAAGGACAAGCAGACCGCGCGCGTCGCCGGCGAGTTCTACGTCAACGCCATCAACGTGATGCGCGGCGCCGAGGCCCTGTCCCGCTACCAGCCGATCGCGGAGTCGGAGAAGTTCCGCATCGAGTACTGGGAGCTGGAGGAGGCCAAGCTGCGGCGCATGCCCGCGCCCAAGCCGCTGGCCGGCCGGGTCGCCCTGGTCACCGGCGGCGGCTCCGGCATCGGCGCCGCCACCGCCCGCCGCCTGGCCGCCGAGGGCGCGTGCGTGGTCGTCGCCGACCGCGACGTGGCCGCCGCCGGCAAGGTCGCCGCCGAGCTCGGCGCCAAGGCGCTGCGCGCCGAGGACGTGGCGATCGCCGCCGAGGCGGACGTCACCTCCGAGGAGCAGGTCACCGAGGCCGTACGGCAGGCGGTCCTCGCCTTCGGCGGCGTCGACCTGATCGTCAACAACGCCGGGCTGTCCCTGTCGCGCTCCCTGCTGGAGACCACGCTCGGCGACTGGGACCTCCAGCACGACGTCATGGCCCGCGGCTCGTTCCTCGTCTCCCGCGAGAGCGCCCGCGTGCTCATCGACCAGGGCATGGGCGGCGACATCATCTACATCTCCTCGAAGAACTCCGTCTTCGCGGGGCCCAACAACGTCGCCTACGGCGCCGCCAAGGCCGACCAGGCCCACCAGGTACGGCTCCTGGCCGCCGAGCTCGGCCAGTACGGCGTGCGCGTGAACGGCGTCAACCCCGACGGCGTCGTGCGCGGCTCCGGCATCTTCGCCTCCGGCTGGGGCGCCAACCGGGCGGCCGTGTACGGGGTGGAGGAGGAGCGGCTCGGCGAGTTCTACGCCCAGCGGACGCTGCTCAAGCGCGAGGTGCTGCCCGAGCACGTGGCCGCGGCGGTCTTCGCCCTCACGGGCGGCGACCTGGCGCAGACCACCGGCCTGCACATCCCGGTCGACGCGGGCGTGGCCGCCGCCTTCCTGCGCTAGCAGTCTTCCGCGGCGCACAGCGGTGCCGCCGGCATATGATCCGTCGCCGGCGGCACCGCCTCCCTCTGTCCCCGAATCCCGCTACCCCCCAAAACGGCTCTAACACCCCAGGAGGCACGATGCCGCTCGAACGGATAAACGCACCCCGGACCAAGGTCGGGCTCGTCGCCGGCGGGCTCGGCGCGTACTGGCCGCAGTTCCCCGACCTGCTGCCCCAGCTCCAGCGGTCGTCCGCGCGCGTGTCGGAGCGGATGGGGGAGCTCGGCTGCGACGTGGTGGACGTCGGCTTCATCTCCGACGCCCAGGAGGGCGCGGTCGCGGCGGAACGGCTGCGCGAGGCCGGCTGCGACATCATCGTCGGCTTCCTCACCACCTACATGACCGCCACCATGCTGCTGCCCATCGCACAGCGCAGCGGCGCTCCCGTGCTGCTCATCAACCTGCAGCCGACCGAGTCGATGGACCACGACACCTTCGACACCGGCCAGTGGCTGGCCTACTGCGGCGCCTGCCCGCTGCCGGAGATGGCCAATACCTTCACCCGGGCCGGCATCCCGTTCCGCTCCGTGTCGGGCTACCTGGAGGACCCGCGCGCCTGGGAGCGCATCGAGCGGTGGGTCAAGGCCGCCGGCGTGCGCGCGGCGCTGGGCAAGGGCCGCCACGGGCTGATGGGCCACCTGTACCCGGGCATGCTCGACGTCTCCACCGACCTCACGCTCGTCCCCGTCAACTTCGGCGGCCACGTCGAGGTCCTGGAGTTCGACGACCTGCGCGTACGGGTGGAGAAGGTCGGCGACACCGAGGTCAAGGAGCGCGTCGAGCTGGCCCGCGAGGTGTTCGAGCTGGCCGACACGGTCGTGCCCGAGGACTTCGAGTGGGCGGCCCGCGTCTCCGTGGGCCTCGACCGGCTGGTGGAGGACTTCGACCTGGACAGCCTCGCCTACTACCACCGCGGGCTGGACGGCGAGATCCACGAGCGGCTCGGCGCCGGCATGATCCTCGGGGCGTCGCTGCTCACGGCGCGCGGCGTCCCGGCGGCCGGCGAGTACGAGCTGCGCACCTCCCTGGCCATGCTGATCATGGACCGGCTCGGCGCGGGCGGCTCCTTCACCGAGCTGCAGGCGCTGGACTTCCTGCGCGGCCACGTCGAGATGGGCCACGACGGCCCCGCCCACCTGGCCATCAGCGCCCGCCGTCCGCTGCTGCGCGGCCTCGGCGTCTTCCACGGCAAGCGCGGCTGGGGCGTCTCGGTCGAGTTCGACGTGGCGCACGGGCCGGTGACGGCGTTCGGGCTCATCCAGCGGCGCGACGGCAGGTTCGCGTTCGTCGCCTCGGAGGGCGTGACCGTGGACGGCCCGCACCTCAAGATCGGCAACACGACGTCGCGGGTCGACTTCGGCCGCGACCCGGGGGAGTGGACGGACGCGTGGAGCGCCTCCGGCATCTCCCACCACTGGGCCCTCGGCACCGGCCACCGGATCGGCGAGCTGCGGGCGCTGGCGGACCTGCTGGACGTGGAGCTGGTGGAGATCTGATTCCTCCCAACTCTCTGTGAACCGGGCGGCCGGGTCTTCATCCGGGTCCGGGGGCGGGGCAGAGTGGGCCTCATGAGACCAGCGATCCTCACGACCGCACTCAGCGCCCTGCTGCTCATGCCCCTCACGGGTGGCCCGGCCTCCGCCGAGACGGCGGCTGCGCCTGTGACGCGGGCGCAGGTGACCACCACCGGCCTGCCGGACGGCTTCGCTCTGCCCGACGGCTTCCAGCCCGAGGGCATCGCGATCGGCCCCGGCCCCGTGGCCTACCTCGGCTCGCGCGCCACCGGCTCCCTCTTCCGCGCCGACCTGCGTACCGGCAAGGGGGCGGTCTTCAGCCAGGGGCCGGGCACGCCGTCCCTCGGCATCAAGGCCGACGGGCGGGGCCGCCTGTTCGTCGCCGGGGGCACCGGCGGCGACGCCCGGGTGGTGGACGCCCGCACCGGTGAGGTCCTCAGGTCGTACAAGCTGGCGAGCGCGCCCACGTTCGTCAACGACGTCGTGCTCACGGGCGGCGCCGCCTGGTTCACCGACTCCGCCGGCCCGGTCCTGTACAAGCTGCCGCTCGGCCGCGACGGCTCGCTGCCCGCCGAGGCCGTCAAGGTGCCGCTCAGCGGCGCCATCCGGTACGCCGCCGGCACCAACGCCAACGGCATCGTGCCCTCGCCGGACCGGCGGTCGCTGCTCGTCGTGCAGTCCAACACGGGCAAGCTCTTCAGGGTCGATCCGTCCACCGGCGTCACCACGGAGACGGACCTCGGCGGCGAGACGCTCCTGAACGGCGACGGCCTGCTGCTGTCGGGCCGCACCCTGTACGCGGTGCAGAACCGGCTCAACCAGATCGCCGTGGTGCGGCTCGGCCAGGACGGCTCGTCGGGCCGGGTCACGCGCCGGCTGACGGACCCGCGCTTCGACGTGCCCAGCACGGTTGCGTCCTTCGGCGACCGCCTCTACCTGCCCAACGCCCGCTTCACCACCCCGCCGACCCCGGACACCCCGTACGCGGTGGTGTCCGTCCGCGCCGGGAACTGACCGCGCCCGGGATCCGGCCGCGCGGAGGGCGTGGCCGCAACTGTGCTGTGCCGACGGGGTCAGTGGTTCCGGCGGCGTCGGTGGTAGGCGTAGGTGACGGTGGCGAGCAGTGGTCCCCACAGCAGAAGCGGGAGGTAGCAGAGGTAGAAGACCGCGGCCTCCCAGCCGCCTGCCTGTGTGGGGAAGTCCGCGGGAATGGGCTCGCCTCGAAGGGTGACTCCGGCGAACTCAGTGACGAAGGCGGCGGTCCACAAGACCGTAAGGATCACGGCGCCGAGTGTCGCGGGGATGACAGCGGCCGGCGTCGGCACTCTGCGGCCACGCAGCCAGGGAATCCAGCGCGGGAACCGCTCACCCCAGGCGGCGACCAGCCCGACGGCGGTGAACGCGACCAGCTCCGACAGGATTGACAGGAAGACGATGTACACCCGCTCGCCGACCCCGATCCCGTCGTCGAACACGGCCGGGAGCCGCCAGAGGCTGGACGGCAGCACGGTGAACGGGACGGCGTAGGCGGCGATCCGTGCCCAGCGGGGGACCCCGGCCACCGGGGTGTGGGCGGCCCTCCATGCGGTACGCAGCCGCCCGGTGATCACCGGCGAATCGGTCGGAGCGGTCATTGTCGATTCTTCTGTTCCGGCGGTCGCCGCGGGCGACGGCGCAGCGCCGCGTATCCGATCAGTTCTCGTCATGCCGCTCACGCTAGGAACGGCCGGGCCGGACTGCCTCCCCCTGGCGAGGGAGTGCCTCCGGCGAGGCGTCGGCTAACGTCGGTCGTCGTGAAGCGCCATATTGCCCAGGCCGTGCGGGCCGGGATCTACCAACTGCTGGGCGCTGCGCTACTGACGCCGGTCGCCGTGGCGCTCGGCCTGCCGATCCTGGCCGAGCTGACGCCGGGGCGCGTGCTGGTGTTGTGGGCGACGTGCCTGCCCGCCTCGGTGTTGCTCGCCATGGCGCCGCTGATGCGGCGTCTGGAGGTGGCCGCGCTGTCGGAACTGCTCGACGTCGACGTGCCGAAGCGGGCCGACCGCATCTACATGGTGGCTCTGACCAGCCTGCACCTGTACGGCGGCGCCACGCTCAGCGCGGGCGTGCTGGCGTTGTCTCCCGGGCTGGTCCCGCTCGGCGGACTGTGGCGCGAGGCGCCCGGCGACCGGGCCGAGGTGCTCCTGCTGGCCGCCGCCACGCTGGCCGCGATGGTCGCCGCGGGATTCGGCCAACGCTGGGCGGCGCGCCGGCTGCTGCGCACCGAGCCGTCCCGTGTGATCGACGAGCTCGGCCGCCGCCAGACGCTCGGCCTGGAACTGCACGACTCCGTCGGCCACGCCCTCAGTGTCGTCCTGGTGCAGGCCATGGCCGCCCAGGCGGCGCTGCAGCGAACCGAGCCTGCGCTTGCCGTACAGTCTCTCGACCATCTGACGGCGACCGCCCGCCACGCTCAGCAGGACCTCGACGTGCTGCTGAGCGTGCTCGACGACGGCATCACGGCCGAGGGCCCCACGCTGGAGGCGCTCGACACGCTCACCCGCGGCCTCGACGTGCACGCGAGCGTCGACCACCTCGACAAGATCCCGGCCGCAACCTCACGCGCGGCCTTCGCCATCGTACGGGAGGCGCTCACCAACGCCCTGCGCCACGGGCGCGGCCCGGTCACGCTCGCCCTCGCCGTCGGCGCCGACCTGATCCTGACCGTGGACAACGCGACCGCAGGCACCTCCGGCGAGCAGGGGCGCGGTCTGACCGGCATGCGCATGCGGGCCCGCCTGGCCGGCGGGACGTGCACCTGGGAGGAGGAGGGAGGGACGTGGCGCGTACAGGCGAGGCTGCCGCTGTGATCCGGGTCGTCCTGGCCGACGACGAGAAACTGATCCGTTCGGGCTGGACGACCATGCTGTCCCTCCACGACGACATCGAAGTGGTGGGTGAGGCAGCCGACGGCCGCGAAGCCGTCGAGGCCGGCGCCGGAGCCGACGTCGTGCTGATGGACATCCGCATGCCCCGCATGGACGGCCTGGCCGCGACCCAGGAGCTCGCCCGCCGCTCCCCGGCGACGCGCGTCATCGTGGTCACCACGTTCGAGAACGACCAGCTGGTCTGGGGCGCCCTGCGCGCCGGCGCCGCCGGCTACGTGCTCAAACGCGCGCCCGCCGACGAGCTGGTGGAGGCTGTCCGGCTGGTGCACACGCGCGACGCGGTGCTCTTCCCCGACGCACTGCGCCGCATCGCCTCCCCGCATCTCGGCATGGCCAAGCCGCGCGTGCCGGTCGAACTGACCCCACGCGAGCTGGACGTCCTGCGGCATATCGCGCTCGGGCAGAACAACGCAGAAATCGCGGCTACCCTGCACGTCACCAAGGAGACGGTCAAAACGCACGTCGGCAATGTCCTGGACAAGCTCGGCGCCCGCGATCGCACCCAGGCGGCCGTCCTCGCCTACGAACTCGGCCTCGTCTTCGCCGGCGCCCGAGCGCATGCCCTCAGAACGGGCGATTCCTGACGGTCATCGACCCATCCTCGCCGCCTCGGCGTGTCGCGGGAGCCCTGAGGCGGATCCCGGCCGCGCGGTGGCGCGGCCGGGAGGGGCTCGCGGCGACGTCGAGCGGGAGGCGGGTCTGACGGCGGCTCGGGCCCGCCTTGAGGCGTACGAGCGCGGTCATCAGCTCAGCGAGATGCGCCGGTCGATGGGCGTCACCCAGGCGGAGCTGGCCGAGGCGCTCGGGGTCAGCCAGGGGCGGGTCTCCCGCATCGAGAGCGGTGAGGTGTCCGGGATCGACGTGGTCCGCGCTTATGTCACCGCCCTCGGCGGCACGGTGGACATCGTCGCCACGCTGGGCGGCCGTACGTGGAAGGTGGCCTGACGCGGCCAAACCCCGGCCGCGCGGAGGGCGCGGCCGGGGCCGGTGGTTACTTCTTGATCGTGTAGCTGTCGCCGTAGACCTTCCAGGTGAGCGGCGGGTCGAGGTCGAGGTTGCCGTTCTTGAGGAAGACCCGCTGCGCCGTGTCCACGCGGCTGGTGTCCTCGTGCGCCTCCTCCGCCTTCATGGCCGCCTTGCGGGCGTCCAGGAACGCGTTGAGGTACGTCGTCTCGTTGCCGCCCTGGGCCGGGGTCTTGGCCTTGGCCAGGGCCGACTTCCTGATGCCGCCGAAGCTCAGCTTGTCGGTGCCGGGGCCGTGCATGACGATCGCGTCGTAGTAGACGAACTGGCCGAGCGCCCGCAGGCCGTCCTGCTTGGCCTGCTTGACGGCCGGGTTGAAGTAGACGCGGTCGCGCTCGTCGTTCTGGGCCTGCTGGAAGACCGCGTCCTTGGCGGCCGTCTTCCAGTCCTTGGTGAAGTTGGGGTCGAGGCCCTTGTGGGAGTCGCTGCCGTTGACCTTGCGCAGCGCGGGAAGGTACTTGGCGAGCACGTTGCCGGGCTTGCGCTCGGTGTAGAACTCGACGAGCTCCAGCATGTCGTTCGTGCCGGAGCAGAAGCCGATGATGCCGCCGGTGTAGCCGCGCCCGTCGTCGATGTCCTCGATGTAGCCGTACTGGGCCTTCCAGTCGAGCGACGAGTTCTCCGCGCTGGACACCAGCTGCATGGCGATGTCCTTCTTGTGCGGATCGGTCAGGTCGACGGGCGCCTGGAGCGTCAGCGCGAGCACGGGCGCCAGGACGGGGGCGAGGAGGGTGGTTAACACATGCGCTCCTGTGAGCCGGGGTTCGTTAGGAAGCCTTCCTAACGAACTGGACACACAGGAGTCAAGGGGTTCACCGAATCCTGTGGAGTACCGTCACGGCCGCAACGCCGCGAGCTGCTGCGCGAAGGGGACCACCGGCTCGGCGTCCGTGCTGGTCACCGTGCTGGTCAGCCTGCTGGTCCGCGCCGTGGCCGCGCGGCCCGACACCAGCTCCGCCAGCTCGCCGGCGGCCCGCCCGATCCGCTCACCGAGGACGTCCGTAAAGGCATCGCCCCCGCCGCCCCAGTCCTCCGAGGCCGCGTACACGGCCGTCGGCGCCACGATCGCGCGCAGGTACGCGAACAGGGGGCGCATCGCGTGCTCCAGCGCCAGTGAGTGCCGGGCCGTGCCGCCCGTGGCGGCGATCAGCACCGGCTTGCCCGCCAGCGCGTCCGGCTCGATGACGTCGAAGAACGACTTGAACAGGCCGCTGTAGGAGGCGGTGAAGACGGGCGTGACCGCGACCAGCCCGTCCGCACCCGTGACCGCCTCGACGGCCTCGCGCAGCCGGGCGCCGGGGAAGCCGGTGACGAAGGCGTTGGCGATGTCCACGGCCAGGTCGCGCAGCTCCACCACGCGCACCTCGACCGGGGCCGGCTCGCCCGCGCCGGTGGAGTCCTCCAGGTGGCGGCGGGCCGCCTCCAGCAGGCGGTCGGCCAGCAGGCGGGTGGAGGACGGCTCGCTGAGCCCCGCCGACACGGCGACGAGCTTCATGGTCACACTCCTGTCGTTCGCGTTCGAGGGAAAAGTCAGACGGCGGACGGCTGGGCCGCCGTACGGGAGGCGTGCGTGGGGGCGTCCGGCACGCTCTCCGGGCGGTCCTTGGCGAACTCGCGGCGCAGCACCGGCACGACCTCCTCGCCGAGGATGTCGAGCTGCTCCAGCACGGTCTTCAGCGGCAGCCCGGCGTGGTCCATGAGGAACAGCTGCCGCTGGTAGTCGCCGAAGTGCTCGCGGAAGGTCAGCGTCCGGTCGATGACCTGCTGCGGGCTGCCCACCGTGAGCGGCGTCTCGGCCATGAAGTCCTCCAGCGAGGGCCCGTGGCCGTACACCGGGGCGTTGTCGAAGTACGGGCGGAACTCGCGGACCGCGTCCTGGGAGTTCCTGCGCATGAACACCTGCCCGCCGAGGCCCACGATCGCCTGCTCCGGCGTGCCGTGGCCGTAGTGGGCGTACCGCTGCCGGTAGAGGCTGATCAGCTTGATGAAGTGGTCCTTCGGCCAGAAGATGTTGTTGGCGAAGAACCCGTCGCCGTAGTACGCGGCCTGCTCGGCGATCTCCGGGCTGCGGATGGAGCCGTGCCACACGAACGGCGGCACCCCGTCGAGCGGGCGCGGCGTGGAGGTGAAGCCCTGCAGCGGCGTGCGGAAGCGGCCCTCCCAGTCCACCACGTCCTCGCGCCACAGCCGGTGCAGCAGCGCGTAGTTCTCGACGGCCAGCGGGATGCCCTGCCGGATGTCCTGGCCGAACCACGGGTAGACCGGACCGGTGTTGCCGCGGCCCAGCATCAGGTCCACCCGGCCGTCGGCCAGGTGCTGGAGCATGGCGTAGTCCTCGGCGATCTTGACGGGGTCGTTGGTGGTGATCAGCGTCGTGGACGTGGACAGGATCAGCCGCTCGGTCCGCGCCGCGATGTAGCCGAGCATCGTGGTCGGCGACGAGGGCACGAACGGCGGGTTGTGGTGCTCCCCGGTCGCGAACACGTCGAGGCCGACCTCCTCGGCCTTGAGGGCGATGGACACCATCGCCTTGATGCGCTCGTTCTCGGTCGGTGCGCGGCCCGTGGTGGGGTCCGTGGTCACGTCGCCGACGCTGAAGACGCCGAACTGCATCTTTAGTCACCACCTATGACAGTTGAAACTTTAACAGCTACGTCAGCGCGACGGCGCCCCGGCTTATTCCACCATGATCGTGGGGCCGAGGCGCCGTCGACGGGTGGGCTCTGGCGGGTGGGGGAGAGGCCTCCCGGCGGAGTCCGTCAGGCTCCGCTCCTCGCCCTACTCGTCGTCCTCGTCCTCGTCCTCGTCGTCTTCGTCTTCGTAGCCTTCGTACTCGTAGTCGCTGAGATAGTCGTAGAGCTCGTCGACCAGGGGCGAGCCGTCGGCCCACCACGGGGTCCTGTGCATGCGCCGGCCGCCCTGGACCAGCGCGGGATCGACGGCGTCCATCCAGGGCTGGGGCCCTTCGTCCTCGAGCTCATAGTGGTCCAGCTCGGCGAGCGAGCTGATCTTGGGGACGGGGACGGTCTCCCGCTGACGCTTCACCATCCAGGTGTTGCGGAAGAAGTCGAACCGCAGGTGGTAACAGTCGTCGGTCTCGGAGAAGAGGATCGGCGGGACGAGGAAGTGCTCCGTGCCGACGGTGGCCGCCACGTCGATGTAGTTGGCGGGAATCCCGCCGGCGTTCCAGCACGCGGCGAAGTTCACCGGGGTGAGCGACTCCTTGCCCAGCACGTGGATCTGGTTGCCGCGGATCACGAACTTCTCCGGGTCGAGGACCACGTCCTGCCCGAGCATCAGGATCGGCGCCGGCATGATGTGTGCCTTGGCGAAGCTCTGCGCGCGCTCGTTGAGGTCGACGATCTCGTCGAAGCGCGTGGGGTCGAACTGGCCCAGGTCGTGGAACGGGCAGCAGACACCGTCCGTCAGCTCCGACTCGGGGAAGAGGAGGGACTTGTCGAACGGCGCCACGGCCGGCGCGGGGGCGCCGCCCTTCTCCTTGAGGAAGGCCGGGATCCAGGCGTCGTCCTCGGCCTCGATCACGGCCGGCTCACACGCGTCACGGAAAACGGTCTCGCCGAGCTTGCAGTTGAAGTAGTCGAGCAGCGTGATCGCGGCGCACTCGGCGAGCGTCAGCCCGTCGCTCTTGGCGAACCAGAAGTCGTAGCCGTTGGCGACGAAGTGCACGCCGCGGAACTGTTTATGGAGGTAGGGCTCGCGCGCGGGTCCGCGGGTGAGGCCGTTCCAGTGGGCGGCGGCGACCTGGTTGTAGCAGGCGTCGGCGTGGCGCGCCAGCTCGGGGGCGAAGACGCTCTCGCCGGTCAGGTAGCAGGCCTTGCTGAACAGCGCGCCGATCTCCGGGTCGTGGGCGACCTGGGGGTCCTCGGCGAAGATCAGCTCGGTGCGGAGGAAGACCTTGCGGCCGTCACGGAAGGGCGCGCCTTCGTGCTCGTACCGCTGGTCGAAGACGACGCAGGTGAAGCTCTCGATGTCCGCGACCGCCGCGCCTGCGGTGAGGTCGAGCGCGGGCTCCCCCGTGCCGCCGGTGAGGTAGAGCAGCACCGTGTAGCGGGAGATGTGCCCGCGTGCGGCGTCGTAGTACGGAGTGTCGCGGTGACGGTGGAAGTTGGCGTCGCCTGGCTCGAAACGGTTGCAGCGGAACACCGGGTTGACGTGCGAGAAGCCGTCGAGCATCGGCTCCGGCATCGCCTTGCGCATCGCCTCGGTGAGCGCCTCGGCGAGCAGCGCCGAATGGAAGATGAAGCGTTCGCCGCCGCGGGTGGCGGCATTGAGCGGCGGGATGTAGAGGCCGAGCGTGTCGAGACCTTCGAGGCGGGCGCGGCCGGCGTCCGGGAGCCGCAGCGACGACGCGTACGCGTCCTTGGCGAGCTCCACGGGCTCGCTCAACTCCAGCTCCAGGGGGGCGTCCGCGAACCAGCGGTCGAGCGGCACGATGTTCTCGAACGTGCGGAACGACAGCTCACGCGGATCGACGAAGACGGCGGCCAGGTGGGGCGCCAGTTCGCTGGGCCGCGCGAACCGCTCGCGCGCGCCTTCGTCGATGCGCTCGGCGTCGACGAAGCGCACCGCCTTGAAACGCGCGGTCGGGTGCCAGGAGATCCCCAGCCCGTCCAGCGTCGCGGCGGGCTCCGTGTCCGTCGCGTCGACCTCGGCGAGGTAGCGGGCGACCTCGTCCGCGGGGGCCTGACCGGCCGACAGGGCGAAGAAGCGGTCGCGGAGTCGGATGCTCACACGCTCCTCCAGAAGCTGCGCAGGGCGGCCGGAAGCTGCGGGGCGTTCGCCAGGACCTGCACACCGGCGTCCTCGACGTCGCCGCCGTAGAGGAACAGGCGCTTGAGCGAGCCGGCGAACGACGCCTCGGCCAGGGCCCGCGCCCCGGCCGGGCCGATCCGGTTGTAGCGGAGGTCGAGCTCCTCCAGCCGCTCGAGACCCGCCAGGGCGCGCACGCCCTCGGCGGTGAGCCGGTTGCACTGAAGGTGCAGGCGCCGGACGCCGCGGAAGGACGGGGACGCGCACAGGGCCGCCACGCCGGCGTCGCCGACACCGCAGTAGCGCAGGTCGAGCGTCTCGATCCGGCCGTCCGAGGTCGCGGCGGCGAGTGCCTCCGCGCCGGGATCGCCGATGCGGAGGTACGCGAGGCTGAGCTCGGTGAGCCCGCCGAGGCCGAGGTCGGCCAGGGCGCCGGCCTCGTGGGGCGGCGGTGGCAGCGGCACGTCGTGCTCGTCGAAGTCGGGCTCGTCGCTGTAGTACTCCGCGTCCTCGTCCTCCGCCTCGGCACCCGGCCTGATGCGCAACCCGGTCACCAGGCGGCCACGCAGGGCCTGTGCGATGAGCGCCGGCGCCTGCTCGGACCATTCGACGACGACCTTCACGGCGAACCCGTGCCGTCGCGTCTCGACGCTCACCCCGGGCGGCAGCTCCGCGTCCCACCGCTCCTGGTGCTCCTCCACCAGCAGATCGATCCGGCGCCTGAGGTCGTCCCGGTCGGCGGGCCGCGCGTGCGCGTGGCGGTGCTCCAGACGGATCAGCTCGCCCCGGGCATCGCCCCGGTCCCGCAGCCGGCCACCGTACGCGCCCCACGTCACCTCGTCGTCGGGGCGCTCACGTAGCCTTTGTTCTAAGGCCTTCGCTTCCATGCGGGCACTCTAGGGGCACTCACTGACAATCGGACCTCGCCGCCGTGGAGGCGCTGGTCAGGCTTCGATGGCGCTGTCGGGCTCCAGGCGGCGCTGTCCGGGCTGTGGGCGGCACTGTCCCTGCTGGTGAGCGCTGTCTAGGCGCGGGCCGCCGCGAGGGCGTTGATCGCGGCCGGTCCGAGGATCCGCTCCGGCGCCCCGTGCTCGGCCACCGTGATCATGGCCTGCCCGATCTGCTCGGTCGTCGTCACGCTCGCCGGGAACACCCTCCTGAGCAGCGGGAACAGCGGCGCCGTCACCACGTACGCCAGCCGGTACCAGCGCGTGCGCGACGTGGCGCCGTGGACCGGCTGGATGTAGCCGGGGCGGAACATGTACGCCTCCAGCGGCAGCTCCAGCAGCGCCTCCTCGGTAGCGCCCTTGACCCGCGCCCACATCGCCCGGCCGCCCGCGTCGGTCCCGGCGCCCGAGACGTACACGAAGGTCGAGCCGGGGTTGAGCCGGGCCAGCGCGGTGCCGGCCGCCAGCGTGAACCCGTACGTGACCCGCCGGTAGTCCTCCTCGCTCATGCCCGCCGAGGAGACGCCGAGGCAGAAGAAGCACGCGTCGTGACCGGCCAGCTCGTCCTCGATCGGGGTGAGGTCCAGCAGGTCGGCGTGCGTCACCTCGCGCAGCTTGGGGTGGGAGCGCCCGGTGGGGGCGCGGCCCACCGCGAGCACGGACTCCACCCGGTCGTCCTCCAGGCACTCCCGCAGCACGCCCTGCCCGACCATGCCGGTCGCGCCGAAGACGATGACTTTCATCCGGGCTCCGTTCCGAGCGGAATGTCACGCGCTCGTACCGATCATCCCAGGCTCGGCGCCGTCCGGCACCCCACCCCTGGGCCGCGACCGGGGGGACCCCGGCCCGGTGGCCGGTAAAGACGGCCGGATCCGGCCTGTGCGCGGGCCATCCCCGCGGCGCGCCTTCTCGCTCATCATGGGCGCATGTCACCCGAGGCGATTCACCAGCAGCAGCGGCTCGCCGATCCCCCCGAGCCCACGTCCGAGCCCGCTTCCGTGCCGACCGTCGAGCCCCCGGCCGAGCTCCCCGCCGGCCCCGGCGCCACCCGCCGCCGTCGCGTGGGCGCCCGCGTCCTGGTCGCCGGCCTCGCCGCCGTCGCGCTGACCGCCGCCGGCGTCGCCGTCTTCCAGTACGCCCGCGCGCACGCCCCGCGTCCCGCGGACGGCGGCACCCCGCCCTGGCCGGTCCCCGCCGACCCGATGCCCGGCATCAGGGCCGCCGGCCTGACCCCCGGGCCGATGGGCCACGCCGAGCACTACCACGCCCACCTCAGCGTCTTCGTCGACGGCGAGGAGGTCGAGGTGCCCGCCGACATCGGCATCGTGGACGAGGAGATGACGCCCCTGCACACCCACGACGACCGCGGCGTCATCCACGTCGAGCCGCACACCAAGGGCGAGTCCTTCACCCTCGGCCAGGTCTTCCAGCAGTGGGGCGTCACGCTGTCGGCGGACCGGATCGGCGCGCTGAAGGCGGACGCCGGCCACACGCTGACCGCCGAGGTGAACGGCCGGGCCGTCGCGGGCGACCCCGCCGCCATCGTCATCAAGGCCCACGAGCAGATCTCGCTCGTGTACGGCAAGCCGGACCCCTCCTTCAAGGCGCCCTCGACCTTCACCTTCAAGCCGGACGAGTGAGCGTCGTGGCCTCCGGGGAGGGCGGGCGCGCCCTTCCCGGCAACGGTCACGTAACGCCATTGCATTATTAATAAAATACCAATAATGTCTCCCACCAAGCCGGAACCCGAGGTCAGGCGTTCCGTTGGAAGGGAGTCAGCATGGGATCGAAGATCTCCCGGGCGGCGAGGATCGCGGCCGCGGCCGCCGCGATCGGCCTCGCCGCGGCGTGCGGCGGAGGCGGTGAGCCGGTCGGCACGCCGGCGGGCGGCGGAGCGAGCGGCGATCCGGCCAAGCCGGTGACGCTCACGTTCTGGTCGTGGGTGCCCGACATCCAGAAGGCGGTCGACCAGTTCAACGCCTCCCACCCCGGCGTCAAGGTCAACCTGGAGACCATCACCCCCGGCCCCGACGGCGGATACGCCAAGATGCTCGCCGCGGTGAAGGCGGGCAACGCCCCCGACGTGGCGCAGGTCGGCTACGACTCCCTGCCCTCGTTCCTCGTCAACGGCGCGCTGCAGGACGTCACCGAGTACGCCGGGGACGACGCGGCGAAGTTCGTCGACTGGCAGTGGCAGACCGGCGTCTTCGGCGGCAAGGTCTACGCGATCCCGCAGGCCAGCGGCCCGATGGGCTTTTACTACCGCAAGGACCTGTTCGACAAGTGGGGCATCGAGGCGCCCAAGACCTGGGACGACTTCGCCGCGGCCGCCGCGACCATCCGCAAGAAGGACAAGGACGCCTACATCTCCACGTTCGCCGCCAACCAGGCGCCGTGGCTGATCTCCCTGGCGCAGCAGGCGGGCCAGCAGTGGTTCGGCACCGAGGGTGACTCCTGGAAGGTCACCATCGACAACCCCGACACCCGCAAGATGGCCGCCTTCTGGCAGAAGCTGCTGGACGACAAGGTGCTCAAGACCGAGGCCGACCTGTCCAACGCCTGGTACAAGGACCTGCAGACCGGCGGCATCGTGGGCTGGATCGGCGGCTCCTGGGGCGACGCGATCATCCGCGGCAACGCCCCCGGCACCTCCGGCAAGTGGGCCGTCGCCCCGATGCCGCAGTGGCCCGGCGCCACGGCGTTCACCTCGGCGAGCTGGGGCGGCGGCTCCTCCTCGGCGATACTCAAGGGCACGAAGAACCCCGCCGCGGCCACCGAGTTCGCGGTCTGGCTCAACAGCGACCCGCAGAGCGTCAACACGCTCCTGTCCGCCGGCTACGGCTGGCCGTCGGTCAAGGACACCAGCAAGGTCACCAACCTGCAGAAGGACGACACCGTCTTCCCCTTCTACGGCGGCCAGAACATCTGGGACGTCTTCAAGGAGTCCGACGCGGCCGTGACCACGGACTGGCGCTGGCCGCCGGTGAGCGACGCCCTCTACGCCACGCTCACCGACAACGCCAAGGCCGCCGTCCAGGGCCAGGGCACCCTCACCGACGCCTTCGCCAAGACCCAGCAGGCGATGGTCGAGCAGCTCAAGGCCAAGGGCCTGAGCGTCGTGACGGGCGGCTGACGGTGGCGGGGGTGCTGCAGCGGACACCGGCGGGCACGACGGGCACGACGAGCACGTCCCGGCGGCGCCCCCGCCGTCCCCGGGCGCACGTGGCGGTCTTCGTCGTGCCGTTCTTCGTCGCCTTCGCGCTCTTCTACCTGGCGCCGATCGGCTACGCCGTCCACCAGAGCTTCTTCCGGCTCACCAGCAGCGGCCTCGGGCTGACCGAGCCGGTGCTGGAGTTCGCCGGCCTGGGCAACTACGCCGCCGCGCTCACCAGCGAGGCGTTCGTGGCGAGCATCGGACGGGTGCTGGTGTTCAGCCTCGTCGAGGTGCCGGTCATGGTGGTCGCCGCCCTGGCGCTGGCCCTGCTGCTCGACTCGGCGCGGGCCCGGTTCCGGGCGTTCTTCCGGGTGTCGTTCTTCCTGCCGTACGGCGTGCCGGGCGTGATCGCCTCGCTGCTGTGGGGCTTCCTGTACGTGCCGCAGACGAGCCCGCTCATCGACGTGCTGGCCGCGGCGGGCCTGCCGCACGACTTCCTGTCGCCGCAGACGATCCTGCTGTCCATCGCCAACATCGCCACCTGGCAGTTCGCCGGCTACAACATGCTGGTGCTGATCGCCGGGCTGCAGGCCATCCCGCAGGAGCTGTACGAGGCGGCCCGCGTCGACGGGGCGAGCGAGCTGCGCATCGCCTGGCACGTCAAGGTGCCGCTGGTGCGGGCGCCGCTGATCCTCATCACGGTGTTCACGCTCATCGGCACGCTCCAGCTCTTCGTCGAGCCGCTCATCCTCAAGCCGCTGACCACGGCCATCAACAGCGACTACACGCCCAACCTGGCCGCCTACAACCAGGCTTTCGGGCAGGCCAACATCCACCTCGCCTCGGCGGAGGCCACCCTCATCGCCATCATGGCGTTCGTGATCTCCTTCGGCTTCCTCCGGCTGGTCAACAGGAAGGGGCGGAGGGCGTGGTGACCCGGATGAGGCCGGCCACGGTGGTGGTGCTGGCGCTGCTGTTCGCCGCGGCCGTCTACTTCCTGCTGCCGGTCGTGTGGGTGCTCGTCGCGTCGACCAAGAGCACCGCCGACCTGTTCGGCACGTTCGGCCTGTGGTCGCCGCGCCCTCAGCTCGGCGCCAACCTCGGCCGCCTGTTCGGCACCGGCGACGGCCTGTTCGGCCGCTGGATCCTCAACAGCTTCCTGTACGCGGGCCTCGGCGCCCTGGCCGCGACCCTGCTGTCGGCCGCGGCCGGCTACGCCCTGGCCAAGTACCCCTTCCGCGGCCGGGAGGCCCTGTTCAACCTCGTCCTGGCGGGCGTGCTGGTGCCCTCGACCGTGCTGGCGCTGCCCACGTACCTGATCTTCAGCGAGGCCGGCATGACCGGGTCGTTCTGGTCGGTGCTGCTGCCCAGCGTGGTCAGCCCGTTCGGCGTCTACCTCGCCCGCATCCACGCCCACGCCGCCATCCCCGACGCGCTGCTGGAGTCGGCCCGGCTCGACGGGGCGGGGGAGTACCGCATCTTCTTCCGCATCGGCCTGAAGATCATGAGCCCGGCGCTGGTGACGATCTTCCTGTTCCAGTTCATCGGCATCTGGAACAACTACTTCCTGCCCCTCGTCATGCTGTCGGACCAGCGGCTCTACCCCGTCACGCTGGGCCTGGCGCTGTGGAACTCCCAGACCTTCCGCGACCCGGCCTTCTTCGAGCTGACGGTCACCGGAGCCGCCGTGTCCGCCCTCCTCCTCGTCCTCACCATGGCCTCGCTCCAGCGTTTCTGGCGCGCCGGCCTGACCGCAGGGAGCGTCAAAGGTTGAACATCCTGCCCGTGCTCAACGACCGGATCGGCTTCGGCGCCGACTACAACCCGGAGCAGTGGTCGCCCGAGGTGTGGCGCGAGGACGTCCGCCTCATGCGCGAGGCCGGAGTCAGTGTCGTCACGCTCGGCATCTTCTCCTGGGCGAGCGTCGAGCCCGCGCCCGGCGCGTACGACTTCGGCTGGCTGGACGAGGTCATGGACCTGCTCGGCGCGGCCGGCATCGCCGTCTCGCTGGCCACCGGCACCGCCTCGCCGCCCGCGTGGCTGTCCCGGCTCCACCCCGAGACGCTGCCGGTCAACCGCGACGGCGTGCGCCTGTCGCCCGGCTCGCGCCAGCACTACTGCCCCAGCTCCCCGGTCTACCGCGAGGCCGCCGCCGGCCTCGCCGAGCGGATGGCCGAGCGCTACGGCACGCACCCCGCGCTCGCGCTCTGGCACGTCGGCAACGAGTACGGCTGCCATGTCCAGGAGTGTTACTGCGACGTCTCCGCCGACGACTTCCGGCGCTGGCTGCGCGAGCGCCACGGCGACCTCGACGGGCTCAACGCCGCCTGGTCCACCACGTTCTGGTCGCAGCGCGTCACCGACTGGGCCGAGGTGCTGCCGCCTCGCACCGCGCCCACCCTGCGCAACCCCGCCCAGGAGCTCGACTACCGGCGTTTCAGCTCCGACGCGCTGCTCGCCTGCTACCGGGCCGAGCGGTCCGTCCTGCGCGAGCTCACCCCCGGCGTGCCCGTCACCACCAACATCATGGGCATGTGGGAGCCGGTCGCCGACTACGCCTCCTGGGCCCCCGACTTCGACCTGGTCGCGCTCGACCTCTACCCCGAGCCGAAGGACCCGGCCGCCGCCGTCGACGCCGCGTTCTTCCACGACCAGATGCGCTCGCTCGGCGGCGGCCGGCCGTACCTCATGATGGAGACCGCGACCAGCGCCATCAGCTACCGGCCGCCCAACCGGCCCAAACGGCCCGGCCTCAACCGGCTGTGGAGCCACCAGGCGGTGGCCCGCGGCGCCGACGCCGTCATGTACTTCCAGTGGCGGGCCTCGCTGGGCGGCGCGGAGAAGTTCCACTCCGCGGTCGTCTCCCACGGCGGCCCGCACGACCGGATCTTCCGCGAGGCCGCCGCGCTCGGCGCCGAGCTGGGCGGGCTGGACGGCGTGGCCGGCACGCGTGTGCCCGCCGAGGTGGCCGTCGTCTTCGACTACGCCAACTGGTGGGCGCTGGAGCTCGACGCCCGGCCCGCCGAGCTGCGCGTGCCCGAGCGGGTACGCGCCCACTACGCGCCGCTCTGGCACGAGAACGTCACGGTCGACGTGGTCCCGCCCGCGGCCGGCCTGTCCTCGTACAAGCTGGTGATCGTGCCCAACCTCTACCTGTGCGACGACGCGGCGGCCGAGGGCCTGCGGCGGTACGTCGAGGACGGCGGCCACCTGCTGATGTCGTTCTTCAGCGGGATCGCCGACGACTGCGACCGCATCCGGCCCGGCGGCCACCCCGGCGCCTTCCGCGACCTGCTCGGGCTGCGCGTGGAGGAGTTCTGGCCGCTCAGCGACGGCGAGCGGCTCGGCCTGTCCACCGGCGGCACCGCCGACCTGTGGGCCGACCACATCGTGCCCGAGGGCGCCGCGGTCCTGGCCGCCTACACCGACGGCCCGCTCGCCGGTCTCCCCGCCGTCACCCGCCACGCCTACGGCCGGGGCAGCGCCACCTACCTCGGCACCCGCCCCGGCGAGCATGTCATGCGCGACCTCGTCCGCGACACCCTGCGCCTGGCCGGCGTCGAGCCCGTCCTGCCCGGCCTGCCCGCGGGTGTGGAGGCGGTCCGGCGCGGCGGCCACGTGTTCCTGCTCAACCACAACGACCATCCCGTACGCGCGGCCGGCGCCGAGCTGGCCCCGCTCGACGTCGCCGTCGTCCCCCTCGGGGAGGCGGAGTGAGCGGCCGGTTCGCGGGCCGGAGCGCCGTCGTCACCGGCGGCGCCTCCGGCATCGGCGCGGCGACCGCCCGCCGGCTCGCCGCCGAGGGCGCGTCCGTGCTCGTGGTGGACGTCGCGCCCAAGGGGACGGTGGAGGAGGCCGGCTACCTGCGCGGCGACGTGGCGGCCGAGGAGACCTGGGACCGGGTCGCCGCCCGGGGCCCCTTCGACGTGATCGTGAGCAACGCCGCCGTCGCCGAGGTCGCGCCCGCGCACGAGACGAGCCTGGAGTCGTGGAACCGGCAGCTCGGCGTCGGCCTCACCGCCGCCTTCCTGGCCGCCCGCCGGCTGCTGCCCCCCATGGCCGCCACCGGCGGCGCCATGGTGATCACCTCCTCGGTGCACGCCGTCGTGGGGCTGCCGGGCCATCCCGCGTACGCCGCCGCCAAGGGCGGGCTGACGGCGCTCACCCGGCAGCTCGCCGTCGAGTACGGCCCGGCCGTGCGCGTCAACTGCGTGCTGCCCGGCCCGATCATGACCAGGGCGTGGGATCGGGTGGACGAGCGGGGCCGCGCCGACAGCGTGCGCGCCACCGTGCTCCGCCGGTTCGGCACCCCGGAGGAGGTCGCCTCGGTCATCGCCTTCCTCGCCTCCGAGGAGGCGTCGTTCGTCACCGGAGCCTGCCTCACGGCCGACGGCGGCTGGAGCATCGTGAAGGAGTCGGCGTGATGGCCGCCTACAGCGGGCGCGGCCTGCACGGGCAGACCGTCGAGGCGATCGCCGCCATGATCTTCGGCGGCGAGTTCAAGGAGGGTGACGCGCTCGACGTCGTGGCCCTCCAGGAGCGGCTCGGCGTCAGCTCCACGGCGCTGCGCGAGGCGATGAAGGTGCTGACCGCCAAGGGACTCATCGGGGCCAGGCCCAAGCTCGGCACCCACGTGCGGCCCCGCGCCGACTGGAACCTCCTCGACGGCGACGTCATCCGCTGGAAGTTCGCCGGCCGCCCCGACCCCGGATTCCTGCACGACCTGCATGAGCTGCGCTCGATCGTCGAGCCGTCGGTCGCCCGGCTCGCCGCGCGCCGCCGCACGCCCGAGCAGTTGGAGGAGCTGCGGGAGGCCCTCGACCGCATGGCGGCGGCGGACGATCCCGTCGCGGCCGACCTCGACTTCCACCGGGTGCTGCTCGCGGCGGGCGGCAACGAGCTGCTCGTCCGCATGGACGTCGTCATGGGCGCCGGCCTGGCCGGCCGCGACCGGCTCGTCCACGCCTCCAACGGCGGTGACGACCCGGTGCCGAGCCACCTCGCGGTGCTGGAGGCGATCAGCCGGGGCGACGCGGAGGCGGCCGAGGCGGCGATGCGCGACCTGCTCGCCAAGGCATGGCGCGACGTGGAGGAGCTGCTGTGAGGCCGCGCGACGTGGAGGAGCTGCTGTGAGACCGCGCGACGTGGAGGGGTTGTTGTGAGACGGCGGCCGGGAAGGACCGGTATGGGGGAGCAGGCTTGAAGATCGCCAGGATCGAGACGTTCCTGGTCCCGCCGCGGTGGCTGTTCTGCCGCGTGGAGACGGACGACGGCGTCGTCGGGTGGGGCGAGCCGGTCGTGGAGGGCAGGGCCGAGGTCGTCCGCGCCGCGGTCGACGTACTCGCCGAGTACCTCGTCGGCCAGGACGCGCTGCGCATCGAGGACCACTGGCAGGTGCTCACCAAGGGCGGCTTCTACCGGGGCGGCCCCGTCCTGTCCAGCGCGGTGGCCGGCCTCGACCAGGCGCTGTGGGACATCGCCGGCAAGCACTACGGCGCGCCCGTGCACGAGCTGCTCGGCGGCCCGGTCCGCGACCGCGTCCGCGTGTACGCGTGGGTCGGCGGCGACGACCCGGGCGAGCTGCGCGAGGAGATCGACAAGCAGGTCGAGGCGGGGTTCACCGCCGTCAAGATGAACGGCTCCGGCCTGCTGCCGCGTCCCGTCACCGGCGCGGACCTGGCAGCCGTAGTCGCCCGCGCGGAGGTCGCCCGAGCCGCGCTCGGCCCCGGCCGCGACTTCGCGATCGACCTGCACGGGCGGGCCTCCGCGGCCGACGCCCGGCGCATCATGGCGGCCGTCGCGCCCCTGCATCCCATGTTCGTGGAGGAGCCGCTCGCCCCGGGCCTGCTGCACCGGCTGGGCGACCTGACCGCCGCCACCGAGGTGCCCGTCGCGCTCGGCGAGCGCCTCTACTCACGCTCCGACTTCCTGCCGGCGCTCACCTCCGGCCTGGCGGTGGCCCAGCCCGACATCTCCCACGCCGGGGGCGTCTCGGAGGTCCGGCGCATCGCCGCGCTCGCGGAGACGTTCGACGTGCAGATCGCGCCGCACTGCCCGCTCGGCCCCATCGCGCTGGCCGCCAGCCTCCAGGTGGGCTTCGCCACGCCCAACTTCCTCATCCAGGAGCAGAGCGCCGGCATCCACTACCACCAGGACACCGAGTTCCTCGACTACGTGCTCGACCCGGCGCCGTTCGCCTTCACCGCGGGCCACGCCCACCGCACGTCGCTGCCGGGGCTCGGGGTGGTGGTGGACGAGCGGGCCGTACGGGACGCGGACCGCCGCCCGCACGCCTGGCGCAACCCGGTGTGGCGGCACGAAGACGGCTCGATGGCGGAGTGGTGACGACCATGGATCTTCTCGACCTTCTGCGCCGGAGGCGGTTGCTGGCCATCGTGCGCGGCCGGGACCCGGAGGCCGCGGTCCGTACCGCGCACGTCCTCGTGGAGGAGGGGATCGACGTCCTGGAGGTGTCGCTGAGCGGCGCCGGGGCACTGGAGGTCATCGCCCGCGTCCACACGGAGCTGGGCCGGTCCGTCACGCTGGGGGCGGGCACGGTCCTGACGGAGGCGGAGGCGGACGCGGCCCTGGCGGCGGGGGCGCGTTTCGTGGTGACGCCCGCGCTGAGCGCGGGGGCAGCCCGCGCCCTGTCGCTGGGGGTGCCCGCCCTGGTCGGGGCGCTGACGCCCACGGAGGTGTGGCAGGCGTGGGAGGCGGGGGCCACGGCCGTCAAGGTCTTCCCCGCCTCGCTGGGCGGCCCCGGCTACCTGGCGGCGCTGCGAGACCCGTACCCGTCGATCCCGCTGGTCCCGGTCGGCGGGGTGACGGCCGCCCAGATCCGCCCGTACCTGGCGGCGGGGGCACCGGCGGTGGGCGTCGGCTCGCCCCTCACGGGCGACGCCCCGCACGGCGGCGACCTGGACGCCCTCCGCACCCGCGCCCGCCACTTCCGGCAGGAGGCGGCGACGCCATGACGGCCCGCGCCGACGGCCCCGGCCATGCCCTCTGACCCACGCCCTCAGCCCGGTCACCCCACCCCGGCCGGAGAGCGCCCACAGACCGCTTCCGCCACGCCGACCGGCGGACCACGACAGCCCCACCCCTCCACACGGGTGGGGGAGCGACCTGGAGAGGTCCCCACCATGCCCACCGCGACACGCCCAACCCCGGCTCTCGACCTCCTCACCCTCGGTGAGGCGATGGCGTCCCTGCACGGAGGCGGGCCGTTGCGGCTGGGCGGCAGCCTGGAGTTGTCGATGGCGGGCGCCGAGGCGAACGTGGCGATCGGCCTGGCCAGGCTCGGCCACGCCGCCCGGTGGGCCGGAGCCGTCGGCGACGACGAGCTCGGCCGCCTGGTCCTGCGCACCCTCCGCGCCGAGGGCGTCAACGTCGACACCGCCAGAACGGACCCCGACCACCCGACCGGCCTGCTCATCCAGGAGCGCAGGGTGGCGACGATCACCCGGGTCCACTACTACCGCGCCGGCTCGGCGGGCTCCCGCCTGACGCCCGCCGACGCCTCGGCCGCCCTGGCGGACCGGCCGAGGATGCTGCACGTCACCGGCATCACCCCGGCGCTCGGCGCCGGCGCCGCGGCCACGGTCGCGCACGCCGTACGGCAGGCCCGCGAGCTGGGCGTCCGGGTGTGCCTGGACGTCAACCACCGGGCCAGGCTGTGGGATCGCGAAACGGCGTCGCGGGCGCTGGCGGACCTGCTGCCGTACGTGGACGTGCTGGTGGCCTCGGCCGACGAGCTGCCCCTGGTCACCGAAGGGGGCACGGCCGCGCTGCTGGCGGCCGGGATCGGCGAGGTGGTCGTCAAGCACGGCGCGGCGGGTGCGGAGGCGTGGGCGGCGGACGGCGGACACGCCACGTCGGGAGCGGTGCCGGTGCGGGCGGTGAACACCGTCGGCGCGGGCGACGCGTTCGTGGCCGGCTACCTGTCGGGCCTGCTGGACGATCTGCCGTTGGGGGAGCGGCTGCGGCGCGGGGTGACGGTGGGCGCGTTCGCGGTGGCGTCCGACGGCGACTGGCACGGCCTCCCCGACCGCTCGGAGCTGTCCCTGCTCACCCTGGAGGACGGCGAAACCGTCCGCTGAGCCCGCGAATCCGGGGGCGCCGGCCCCGCACCGCCGCATCCGGGGGCTCCGGCTCTCGCACCGCCGGTTGCGCGGCAGGAGACGTGCTCTGCAGCTCAACCGGACGTCAGCCAGGCAGCCGCGGACATGGTCGCGTACAGCAGCACGCGCCGGGCGGCACCCGCCGGCTCGAACAGGAGGAGCTGAGGCTTGAGCAGGGAAGCTGGTTACCCGGCCGACACGGTGACGTCTCCGGAGCCCGCGGTCAGCGAGATCTTGCGCGGTGAGGAGTTGTCGTCCTTGACCGAGATGCTCGCGTCACCGGAGTCCACCTTGGTGTACACGTCATAGGTTTCGTCGGGGACGGTGAGCGCGGCGTTGCCCGAGCCGACCGACAGCTCGACGCTGTCAGGCGCGACCGCGTACTTCAGGTCGATGTCGCCGGACCCTGTCTCCGCGAAGAGCTTCTTGCCGCCCAGGCCGTTGCCGGCGATGTCGCCGGAGCCGGCCTTGAGGTCCACGGGGCCGGTCAGTGACCTGAGCGTCAGGTCGCCCGAGCCGGCGTCCAGGTTGACCCGCAGCCCCTTGGGGATCTCCACCTTGTAGTTGACTCCGCAGGAGCCCCACGAGCTTTGGCAGTCGTAGTAGACGGACAGCGTGTCGCCCTCCACCTTGTGTCCGGCCCGCGGCTTGTCGTTGCTCCAGTAGAGCGTCTCGGTCACGCTGACGTACGCCGCGTTCGACTCGGTGACGGTCACGTCCCCGTTCCCGCTTCTGAGGTGAAGCTGCTGGACCTTGTCCTTGACCTGGTACGTGCCGGTTTCCTGGTTCTTCGGGTTGCCGATGGCGTCCAGGCCGCATCCGGTCAGCAGCATCGCGGAGGCCAGCAGGCCGCTCGCGATCGCGATGATCTTCATGCCGTCCATCCTGTCCGGCAGTACCCGGACCTGCATCAGGGATGTCCCCGACGGCTCCCCGAGGCGACCCCCACCCTTCGCCCCGAGAACGCGTAGACCTCCGGTCCTAGGTCCAAAGTCCCGGCCGTACTGACCGGGCGTCCGATCCCGTGGACCGCGGCGAGCGGCATAGTCGTACCGAAGACAGCGCAGAACACGCAGGGAGGGGAGGGGCGATGACCGGACCGGACGGACCGAGCCCGGGCGCCGCCCACCCCAGTGCCCTCAGGGGGTGTGCCAACAAATGTCCGCCGGTCCCGGTGCAGCCATGACAGGCCACCGAACCACGCACGGACGAAAGGCATACCCATGTCCACATCTCAGTCCCCGGCCCGCAGCCGCCGGCCGGGATGGAGCCTCGCGCTGCTCGCGCTCGGGCACCTGATCATCAGCCTCGACTTCACCATCATCTATGTGGCCCTACCCGACATCGCCGCCGATGTCGGCTTCACACCGCACACCCTGCAATGGGTGGTCACCGCGTACGCCATCCTCTACGGAGGCTTCCTGCTGTTCGGCGGTCGGCTGTCCGACCTGATGGGACGCCGCCGGATGTTCGTGCTCGGCATCGCGCTGTACGGCGTGGCCTCCGTGCTGGGCGGCCTGGCCACGGCGCCGGCGGTGCTGCTCGCCGCGCGCGCCTTGCAGGGCCTCGCCGGCGCGGTGCTGTTCCCTGCGGTGCTGGCCCTGGTCAACACAGCCTTCGCCGAGGGCAGGGAGCGCAACCGTGCGCTGACGGTCTGGGCCATGGCGGGCGCCGGTGGGCTCACAGTGGGCTCACTGGCCGGCGGGATGCTCACCCAGGCCCTGGGCTGGCAGGCCGTGTTCTACGTCAACGTCCCGCTGGCCGCCGCGGGTGCCGTCGCCGCCTTCGCCCTGCTGCCCCCCGACGGCCGCGTCACCAGAGGAAGCGTCGACGTGCCCGGAGCCCTGACCGGTACCGCGGGCATCACGCTGTTGATCTTCGCGGTCGCGCACGGCTCCGAGGTCGGCTGGGCACGGGTCGAGGTGATCGCCGCGGCCGTTCTCGCGGCGGTCCTGCTGGCCACATTCCTGCGCGTCCAGGCCCGCGGTCGGACGCCGCTGATGCCGCTGCGGCTGTTCCGCAACCGCGCGTTCAGTGGAGCGGTCGTGGTCATCCTCGTCTTCGGGCTGACGATGCAAGCCGTGCCGTACTTCCTGACCCTGTACTTCCAGGACGTCCTTGGCTTCAGCGCCCTGGAGACCGGGCTGGCGTTCCTTGGCCCGACCCTGTCGATCACGGCCGGCAACTTCCTCAGCGAGCGGCTGATCCACCGCTTCGGCACCCGGAGCACGCTGATCAGCGGCATCGTCGGCAACGCCGTGGGCGCCGGGCTCCTGGCCCCCGGCATGCACGCGGACGGATCCATCCTCACCGTCCTGGCCGGGGTCGTCGTCATCGGTCTGGGCATGGGCATCACCTACGAGGCCATGTGGATCGCCGCCGGCACCGGCGTCTCGGCGGACGAACAGGGCCTGGCCTCCGGGGTGGCCTCCACCGCGCTGCAGGTGGGAACCGCCGTGGGGCTGGCGGTTCTCGTGGCCGTCGCCAACCACGACATCGAAGGGCCGGCCGGGCAGGCCCTGCGCGCCGCCTCCGCCGAGGGAATGCGCGCCGCCGTCTACGTCCTCGGCGCCGTCATGCTGACGGCTGCCCTGGCCGCCCTCAGGCTCCCCGGTCCGCGTGCCCGGGTCGCCGCAGCCGCGCCCCAGCCCGTCACCGACCCGGACGCCGCCGACCTGCGCGCCGCCGGCTGACAGCGTCCGCGGCTCCGGCGTCCGGTTGCCACCGCCCTACCTCACCTCGTTGTCCGCGGCTCCGCGGGGGCCCTTGGCCCGGCGCGGGTCCGGGTCGACGGGTGCGGCGGGGCGGTGGCGCGTGGCGGCCGGAGGCACTCCACGCTGCGCCAGGTGCCGTGCACCGTGTAGCTCGACGACCATCGCGATCAGTACGGCAGGAATGACCTGCGCCAGTAAGCCTGCGTGCGAGCCGCGATCCCCCGCGTCGTCACTGCGCCGCTACCGGCACGAAGCCCGTGCCCGCGCGGTAGTGGGGCGACTGGTGGCGGAAGTACGTGTTGTACACCTCGCAGTACCGCCCTCCGCGAGCCAGCAGCGTCGCGTGGTCGCCCTCCTCGACGATCCGGCCATGGTCGAGAACGATGATCCGGTCGACGTGCTCGATCGTGGACAGCCGGTGGGCGATGACGATCGAGGTGCGGCCGGCCAGCACCACGTCCAGGCCCTCCTGGATCTGCGCCTCCGTGAGCGGGTCGACGCTGGCCGTGGCCTCGTCGAGCACCACGATGGCCGGGTCCTGGACGAGGAGCCGGGCCAGGGCCACGAGCTGCCGCTGCCCCATGGACAGGGAGCGGCCGTGCTCGCCCACGTCGGTGCTCAGCCCGTGGGGCAGGGCCTCGACCCAGTCGCCGCCGCCGACAGCCGTCGCCGCGGCCAGCACCTCCTCGTCGGTCGCGTCGGGTCTCGGGTAGCGGATGTTGTCGGCGACCGTGCCGCTGAACAGGAACGGCGCCTGCGGGACCGCGCCGATCTGCCTGCGGTACGCGCCGAGCTCCAGGGTGCGGATGTCGTGGCCGTCGATCAGCAGGCGGCCTTCCTGGAACTCGTAGAAGCGGGTGATCAGCTTGCTGAGCGTGGACTTGCCGGCGCCCGTGTGGCCGACCAGCGCGACCGTCTCGCCGGCCTCGATGACCAGGTCGAAGTCCCGCAGCACCGGAGTGGCCGCGTCGTACCCGAAGGTGAGCCGCTCGAACTCGATGCGCCCAGCCACCCGGCCGACGACGCGCGCGTCGCTCTGCACCACCCGCGGCGGCGCGTCGATGAGGGCGAACACCCGCTCCGACGCCGACAGCCCCTGCTGGAACTGCGACCAGAACGCGGCGATGGACGTCAGCGGGAACCAGAACAGCGCCACGCCCTGCAGGAACAGGTACCAGTCACCGGCCGACAGCCGCCCGCCCAGCACCGCCGTGCCGCCCAGCTGCACCAGGGCGACCGTCGCCAGTCCCGCCACGAGGAACAGCACCGGGAAGATCGACGAGAACACGAAGCCCTGTCGCAGCGTCACCCGGTAGCTCTGCTGGTTGATCGGCCGGAACTCGTCGTAGACCTGCCGCTCCTGCCGGAAGTTCTTGGCCACGGCGATGCCGCCCATGGTCTCCTGCAGGTTGGCGTTGACGCGGCTCAGCGACCGCTGCGCCCGGCGCGTGCTGGTGCGGGCGATCCGCCGGAACAGCAGCGCGATGCCCACCACGACAGGCACCACGAGCAGCGTCAGCAGCGCCAGCTCGACGCTGCGCACGAACAGCATGACCGTCACGAGCCCGACCATCAGCACCTGGCTGATCAGGTCCATCGTCAGCGTGGAGACCGTGGCGAAGTCGTCGGTGTCGGAGGTGACGCGGCTGACGATCCGGCCCGACGGCGTCTCGTCGTAGAACGACAGGTCGCGCTGGAGCACGGCGTCGAACGCGTCCTCGCGCAGGCGCAGCACGACGTCGCCGGTGACCCGCGCGCTGTACCACTGGCGGACGAAGTTGAACACCCAGCCGAGGCCGCCCGCCAGCAGCAGGCCGAGCGTGAGCCGCCAGCCGGTCTCGGCGATGGTGCCGTCCTCGATGGCGTCGAGGCCCCAGCTCGCCACCAGCGGCATGGCGGCCTGGCTCGCGGAGCCCAGCACGATCATGGCGGCGACCAGCGCCATCGCCCCGAGCTTCGGCCGGAAGTAGGACAGGATGCGGCGCAGCAGCTCGCGGTCGCCGTAGGTGCGGTCGTAGTCCTCGGCGTCGAGGCCGTCCATGATGAACCCCATCAGCGCACCCCTCCCTGCTCGCCGGCCATCGCCTGGCCGTTCTCCTCCAGCACCCCTTCGGCGTCGAGCTCCGGTCCTCCACCGTCCGGTCCTCCACCGTCCGGTCCTCCACCGTCCGGTCCTCCACCGTCCAGCCCTACGCCGTCCAGCTCCACTTCGTCGTAGTGGGAGAAGATCCGGCGGTAGAGGCGGCTGCGGGCGATCAGCTCGTCGTGCGTGCCGTAGTCGGCCAGCTCGCCGCGTCTCATCAGCAGCACCTTGTCCGCCCAGCGGATCTGGGAGAGGCGGTGCGTGATGAGCAGCGTGGTGCGGCCCTCCTGGATGCGGCCGATCGCCTGCTGGATCTTGTCCTCGGTGGCGGAGTCGATGGCGCTGGTCGAGTCGTCCAGCACCAGGATCGCCGGGTCGGTGAGCAGGGCCCGAGCGATGGCCAGGCGCTGCCGCTGGCCGCCCGACAGCGTGACGCCGCGCTCGCCGATCACCGTGTCGTAGCCGTCGGACAGCTCCGAGATGAACTCGGCCGCCTGCGCGTCCTCGGCCGCCCGTACCACGGCCTCGCGGTCGGCCCGCTGGCCCAGGCTGAAGGCGATGTTCTCGGCGACCGACCGCGAGAACAGCACGATGTCCTGCTCGATGGTGGAGATCTGCGAGCGCAGCGAGTCGAGGTCCCAGTCGCGCACGTCGACGCCGTCGATGAGGATGCGGCCCGCGGTGACGTCGTAGATGCGGGGGACGAGCTTGGTGAGCGTGCTCTTGCCGGAGCCCGTCTCCCCGACGATGGCCACGGTCTCGCCCGGCCGCACGGTGAACGACACACCGCGCAGCGCCGGCCCGCCCTTGCCCTCGTTCTCGTCGTAGCCGAAGCTCACGTCCTCGAAGACGATCTCGCCGGTGACGGGCGCGGCGTGGCCGTCGGCGGGCTGCGCCAGCTCGCTCTCGGACGTCATGATGGCGAGGATGCGGCGCGAGGAGACGATGCCGATCTGCACCAGCGAGAACGTGAAGGTGGACATCTGCGTGGGAAAGCCCAGCATGCCCATGAGGCCCATGAACGCGACCAGCTCCCCGACGCTGATCACCCCGGACCCGTGCAGCGCCAGCCCGTGCCACAGCGCTCCCGCCATCGCGAACGCGAACAGCAGGGTCGGCAGGTAGCGGGCCTGCACCAGGCCGTTGCGGGCGAAGGAGTCGCGGTAGCGGCGCGCGTGCGACCGGAAGCGCCGCCGCTCCTGCTCCTCCTGCGCCGTCACCTTGATCACCTCGATGCCGCGCACCGCCTGGTTGAGCGCGGCGTTGAGATCGCCGAACTCCTCCCGCATGCGGGTCGCCACCGGGTTGAGCCGCCGCATGTAGTGCCAGAGCGCCGCCGCGAACACCACGGCGAAGATCCCCGGCACGAGCAGCAGCCGCGGGTTGATCGCGCCGATGAAGAACAGGGGCACGATCCCGCTGAGCCCGGAGTCGACGATGAGGTCGAGGCCGGGGGAGACCATGGTGGACAGCTGCCGGATGTCGTTGGCGGCCCGGGCCATCAGGTCGCCCACCCGCTGCCGGTTGTGGAACGTCTGGCTCTTGCCCAGCAGGCTCACGTAGAGCTCGTCACGGGCGTCGCGCTCCAGCCGCTTGGCCAGCACCTCGCTGGACAGCCGCGCGACGAGGTCGAACACGCCGCGCGCCAGCACGATGGCGAGCAGCGCCAGCGCGACCAGCCGCAGCGCCTCCGCGGGGTCGCCCCGCTCGCCCAGCACGGCGTCGAACGCGCCGCCGGTCAGGGACGGAACGGTGGAGTTGAGCACCACCATCACGAGCGACCCGCCGAGGAATCCCATCAGGTGGACGTAATGGCGGCGCAGATGCGACCACAGCCAGCGGACCGGGCCGCGATGGTCGTGGCGGGTGCCGGAGACGGAGAACTCCGGTGTGCTGACAGCGGTCACAGGCGAAGCTCCCCGAGGCGGCGGCGGACGTATATCGAACCTGCTTTCTATCACCGCCCACCGACAGTTTCCCACGGCTTTTCTCGAGCGTCCCGGCGGGCGCCACCGCTCCGATGCCACGCCGTCGGAGGTACGGGGACCGCCCCGACCAGGCGGATCTCCTGGTCCGGGCGATCTCCGGTCAGGCGGATCTCCGGTCAGGCGGATGGAGGAAGCTGTCCGCGCACCCACCCGGGATCGGGGTTGACGTACGGCCTGCCCGCCAGCACCACGGTCGGCACCGTCTCGTCGCCGCCGGTGGCCGCCCGCACCGCCGCCGCTCCGGCCGGGTCGCGCCAGATGTCGACCCAGTGCGCCCGGCGGGCGCCGCGGCCCAGCCGGATCCGCAGGCGCAGGCAGTACTTGCAGCCCGGCCGCCAGTAGACGACCGGCCGGCCGTCGGCCGCGCTGCGCCGCTGCGCCTCCACCGCGCCGATCGACCTGGGGAACGCCAGCGGGGAGTACAGCCAGGCGAGCCCCAGGAACGCTGCCACCACCACGACGGCGGCGCCGGGGGACCCCTCCGCGATCCGCGCGGTCGCCACCACGACACCGCTGACCACGAACAGCATCGGCAGGCCCCAGGCACGCATCACGATGAGACAGGCTATCGGTGACATGACGCGACGGATCACGGACCCGGACGTGAACACGAAGCGCTGAGCTTGCGGCGGGGCGGGCGATCCCTCGCATCCAGGGGATTGGGACAACAAGGTCTGGCGTCACTGAAGTCGGGAGCCGGGCCTGCGAGTAACCCGGTCTTGCGCGGGCCCTGGGCCGCGGTCGCCTTCTGCTGTCGAGGAGGCTGGGCGTGCGATGCGGCGTTCGGCGCTCAGCAGGTCACCGCTTCTGAGGCGTCGATCGGGATCTTCGGCATGGCGTTGACAATCTTGGTTTCCAGTACTGCGGTGGCAAGGCCTTGCCCCTCCGGGCCACCGCCCGGCGGCTCGAGCAGGACACTGTGGCCGAGGAAACGGTAGGTGCCGGGCTCGAAGATCAATTCGGCGCGCTCCCATCCTTCTGGGCCCTGATACCTGATCAAGGCGCCGACGCCCTTTCGTCCGGCCAGGTCGGTGAGGTCGATGCGCATGGTGGCGTTGGGCATCCGGGACAGCGCGCTGAGCACCGCCGCACGCAGGCCGGGACCGGGAAAGGGGTTGGCGGCCAGCGTGACGAGACGGCTCATCACCGTGCGCTCGACGAGCCCCTCGATCTGCTCCTCGCTGCGCGGCGCCGCGCCGGGCTCAGGCCGTTCGTTCCTGACCGAGACCTCGGCGTCCGCGCGAATCCGGGTGAGCAACTGGTCCGGGTCGGCGGGCAGCTTGCCGCCACCGGTCGGCGAGAGCACGTTCACGGCGCACTTCCCGGCGCGCTGGAACTCGGCTGTGCCGGGGGTCTCCATACTCGCCGGGACCTGGCCGGTGCGCACGCGCGACTTGCCGTAGGTGAGACGGGTCAGCGCGCCGTCGGGATCGGAGACGGGAATCCAGTACTCGCGGTTGATCTCCTGAGTGACCTCCGAACGGCTGTCGCGACCCCATACGGTCATTCTGCTCTCGTCCGTGCGCTTGACGTAGAGGATCTGGCCCGGCCGTGGCTCCTGTTGCCGACCGGCGGCAGTGGCCGCCTCCTGGAGCAGTTCCGCCGCGTTGGCCGGGGTCGCACCACCGTCGGCACCGGTCAGGAAGGCGACTGCGGCGACGGCCGCCGCCAGGCCGACCGCGGCCGTCCTCAGCAGGAGGCGGTGCTTGCCAGAGCCGTTATGAGGCATTCGTTCCGCCACCGCCTCGGCTGCGAGCAAGTCCTTCGCCTTGGCGGTGGCCGAGGCGGACGGGCCGGACAGCGCGTCGTGGAACGTCTTGATCTCCTGCAGGTCATCGGTCATGACGACTCCTCGATGGTGATGGACGTGCGGAGTTTCCTGCGGGCCCGGTTGAGCCGCGAGCCGACGGTGCCGCGCGGGACGCCGAGCGCCTCGGCGATCTCCTCATAGGTGAGCTGAGCGCAGGCCACCAGCAGCAGCACGGTCCGGTCACCGGGTGAGAGCGCGGCCAGACCGGCGGCCAGGTGCGGCTGCATGACGGCAGCCGCCACCCGCTGGACCACACGCTCGTCGTGGCTCACGACGTCGGTGACCTCGGCACTCCTGGCAAGGGCGCGGTACCTGCGGGCCTCGGCGCGCCGGTGACCGTCCACCAGATTGGAGGCGATGCCGTACAGCCAGGCCCGGGCATCGGGGCGGGACAAGTCGTAGCGCGCACGGCTGCGAAAGGCCCGCAGGAACGTCTCCGCGGCGATGTCGTCCGCCACCGATTCTCCGAGACGGAGGTGTACGTAGCGGTGGATGGCCTCGTGGTGCCGGTCGAACAGCGCACCGAACCGCTCAGGACGGCGTAGTGACACCTCGATGAGTTGTGCGTCGGTCTCAGCGGTTGGCGGAGCCGACTGCGGAGGGGGAGCTGGCATGCCTGCCCTTCGAAGAAGAACCATGGACACGCCTACTTCGCCGTTCCCCTGATTCGTATTCACCCCCGGCAGATCATTCCAACACCTGTATGGTGCCCCGGTCGGTGGCGTACGGGGCTGGGGACTGATCCCCGGTCGTCTCCTTGCCCAGGAACGTCAACTTCATGATCGATACCTCCGCTGGAGCTTCGCCGCACTTTGCTCGACTCCGCGATCGTCGGCCCAGGCCGGAGCTACGTCACCCCCTCGCCGGGAGAAGTGACTGTCAGGGGGTCAGCACAATGTCAGCACCCGTGCTGACAACAACCATGATCAGCCCCGAACAACAAGAAGCCCCAGGCTCCCGGCCTGTGCCGTGAGCTGGGGCTATGATTCCTGTTTGACCAGGTCGGACCTGGTCTGCTATGTAACCTGGTGGACGATACTGGGATTGAACCAGTGACCTCTTCCGTGTCAGGGAAGCGCTCTCCCGCTGAGCTAATCGTCCTTTGCCGAGGTGGAGACGGGATTTGAACCCGTGTAGACGGCTTTGCAGGCCGCTGCCTCGCCTCTCGGCCACTCCACCGAGCCGGAAGCTCCGAGCGGAAGACGGGATTCGAACCCGCGACCCTCACCTTGGCAAGGTGATGCTCTACCACTGAGCCACTTCCGCGTCGCCGCCGCTGTGCTGCGGTGACGAGAGAACTCTAGCGAATCCTGGCCGAGTCCCCAAACCGGAGGTCGCCGACCTGCTCCGCGTACCAGATGACGGTGGCGGCGTGCTCGGCGATCTGGCGCAGCGTCCAGTTGGGGCCGCGGGGGACGTCCCAGGCGTCGGGGACGGTCGCGTAGCGGTTCACGTACGCCTGGGCGAGGCGGGGCCAGCGGGCGCGCGCCTCGGCGAGGTCCAGTTCGGTGAAGCGGGCCCAGTCGGCGTCCAGCGTCACCGTGCGGCCGTGCCAGGTGTCGGGGGCCGGAGCGGCGCCGGCGAGCAGGGCTTCCACCTCGGCGAGGTGGTCGATGAGGTGGTCCTGGATGCGCCGGGCGGCCTTGGAGGGGGTCCACAGGTTGTCGGCGTCGGTCAGGATGGGCCTGCTGTCCCAGGCGAGCCAGGTCTCGGCCAGAGCGAGGCAGCGGTCGACGGAGTCGGCAATGAGGAGTGCGGGGTTCTCGGTGGTCATGCCGCCGATCGTGCACCTGAAGCGTTCAAACGGCCGTCGAAGCGTCCCGGTCGCGGGACGTGTCCCCGGGCAAGCCGTTCTCCGGGCAGACGTCGGCATCGCGGACCTGGACGCGCTGGAGCGGTACATGCACGACCCGGTGCACATCGAGGGCGACTACACGATCATCCCGCGGGTGGAGAGGCTGGCGCCGGCGCGCCTGTCGGACGACCTCGACCCCGAGCTGGCCGGCAAGGTCATGGCGCTGCACCTGAGGAAGGCGGAGACGTACCCGGACTGGGGGCGGCTCGTCGAGTCGGTCTCGGGCGGGCGGATCCCCAGCAGCGCCTGAGCCGGCCCGGGATCACCGCATGACGACGTCTTCTTTGCCCGTGCCGGCCGTGGCGCATACCCGGGCGGAACGGCTCCCGGGACATCCTTGAGCTGACGACCGGGCCGGCCGCGCGACAGGAGAACGATCATGGGACAGCTCGACGGCAGGACGGCCGTCGTCACCGGCGCCAACAGCGGGATCGGGCTGGCGGCGGCCCGGCGGTTCGCGGCCGAGGGCGCGCACGTGTTCGTCACCGGCCGCCGCCAGGAGGCGCTGGACGCCGCGGTGACCGGGATCGGCGGGAACGTCACGGGCGTCCGGGGCGACGTCGCCGACCTCGACGACCTCGACCGGCTCTACGCCGCCGTCGCCGAGCGCGGCCGCGGCATCGACGTGCTGCTGGCCAACGCCGGCGGCGGGGAGCTCAGGACGCTGGAGCAGGTCACCGAGGAGCACTTCGACCACACCTTCGGCACCAACGTCAGGGGCACGCTGTTCACCGTCCAGAAGGCGCTGCCGCTGCTCAACGACGGCGCCTCGGTGATCCTGACCGGCTCGGCCGCCGCCGTGCGGGGCCAGGAGGGGTTCAGCGTGTACGCCGCCTCGAAGGCGGCCATCCGCTCCTTCGCCCGCACGTGGGCCAACGAGCTCAGGGGCCGGGCGATCAGGGTCAACACCCTCACGCCCGGCCCCGTCGACACGCCCGGCGTCACCGGCCTGGTCCCCACCCCGGACGAGGCCGACCGCCTCAGGGAAGCCCTGGTGGGCCTGGTGCCGCTCGGCCGGATGGGCACGCCCGAGGAGACCGCCTCGGCCGCGCTGTTCCTGGCCTCCGACGAGAGCAGCTTCGTCACGGGCGCCGAGCTGTACGTCGACGGCGGCATGAACCAGATCTGACCGTCACAGTCTCAGGTGTGGCCGCCGTTCACCGTGACGCGCTCGCCGGTGACGAACGAGGCCGCGTCCGAGGCGAGGAACGCCACCGTGGCGGCCACGTCCTCCGGCGTGCCCATCCGGCCCAGGGGCACGTCGTCCCGGTAGGCGGCGATGTCCTCGGGCCCGTGGTGGGCGTGCCGTTCGACGGGGATCCAGCCGGGCGCGACCAGGTTGACCGTGATGCCGTGCGGGCCCAGCTCGCGGGCCCAGGTCCGGGTGAGCCCGAACTGCGCCGCCTTCGCCGCCGTGTAGGCGGACATGCCGGGCAGGGCCCGGTCGACGATGTCGGAGCCGATCTGGATCACCCGGCCGCCGCCCGCCGCGCGCATGCCGGGCAGCGCCGCCCGTACGAGCAGGGTGGGGCTCTTGACGAAGAACCGGAGCTGGTCGAGGTGCGCCTCCCAGGTGAGGTCCTCGACGGGCACGGCGGGCTGGGGGCCGGTCGCGTTGAGCACCAGCGCCGTCACGGGCCCGAGCCGGCCGGCGACGCGCTCCACCAGGGCGGGGGCCTCCGTGTCGTCCGTGACGTCCGCCGCGAACGCCTCGGCGGCGCCGCCGTCCGCCCGGATCCGCTCCACGACCGCGCCTGCCTCGCCGGCGCTGGAGCGGTGGTTGACCGCCACGGCCCACCCCTCGGCGGCCAGCCGCCGCGCGATCACGCCGCCCAGCCCGCGGGACGCCCCGGTGACGAGGGCCACCCGCCCTCCGTTCGCTGCCGTCAAGGAGAACACCTCCGAACTCGCCGTACGATCTTCGAGCCTAACCGCCGGGTCCCCGCGGCGGCATCCTTCGTCCGGCGGCGAAACATTCCGGCGCTAGGGTCGAGACATGGCAGCAATGGAGCACGTCGCGGCCGACGCCGACATCGCGCCCGTCGCGGCGCTCATCGCCGACCCGACCAGGGCCGCCATCCTCACGGCCCTGCTGGGAGGCCAGGCCCTGGCCGCCGGGGAGCTGGCGCGCATGTCGGGCGTGAGCGCCGCCACCGCCAGCGCGCACCTGTCCCGCCTGCTGGAGGGCGGGCTCGTCGACGTCGTACGGCAGGGCCGCCACCGCTACTACCGGCTGGCCGGGCACGAGATCGCCGAGGTGCTGGAGGTGCTGGCCAGGGTCGGCGGACGGCCGCCCGTGCGGTCCCTGCGCCAGTCGCGCCAGGCCCGCATGCTGGAGGAGGCCCGCACCTGTTACGACCATCTGGCCGGCCGGGCCGGGGTCGGCCTCCTCGACGGCCTGCTTGAGGCCGGCTGCCTGAGCGGGGGAGAGGTGACGCCCGAGGGCGAACGCCTCCTGGGCCGCCTGGGCGTGGACGTCGAGGGGGCGCGCCGGACCAGGCGCCGCTTCGCCCCCGACTGCCTGGACTGGACCGAGCGGCGGGCCCACCTCGGCGGCTCGCTGGGCGCCGCCATCACCGCCGTGCTGTTCGAGCGCGGCTGGTGCGCCAGGGGGCCGGTCCCCCGAGCGGTGAGCGTGACCGAAGCGGGCAGGGAAGGGCTGACGGCGCTGTTCTCCGGTAAGGAGCTAACATCGCATACGCCAGTTACCTGAACGAGAGAGAACACCATGCGCGACAACGGAGTCGTGAACGTCGGCCCGGAGCCCCTGACCTTCGACGACGTCATCCGGGTGGCCCGCCACGGCGCCGCCGTCCAGCTCACCGACGACGCCGTCGCCGCGGTGTCGGCCGCGCGGCAGCGCGTGGACGAGCTGGCCGAGAGCCCCGTCCCCGCGTACGGCGTCTCCACCGGCTTCGGCGCGCTCGCCACCCGCCACATCGACCCGGCGCTGCGCGCCCAGCTCCAGCGCTCCCTGGTCCGCTCGCACGCGGCCGGCAGCGGCCCCGAGGTGGAGCCCGAGGTGGTGCGCGCGCTCATGCTGCTGCGCCTGCACACGCTGGCCACCGGCCACACCGGCATCAGGCCGACCACCGCGAAGACGCTGGCCGGGCTGATCAGCGCGGGCATCACGCCCGTCGTCCACGAGTACGGCAGCCTCGGCTGCTCCGGCGACCTGGCACCCCTGGCGCACGTGGCGCTGGCCCTCATGGGCGAGGGCCCGGTCCGCGACGCCTCCGGCCGGCTCACCTCGGCGGGCGAGGCGCTCAAGCAGGCCGGCGTGGAGCCCGTCGAGCTGGCGGCCAAGGAAGGGCTCGCGCTGATCAACGGCACCGACGGCATGCTCGGCATGCTGATCCTGGCCATCGACGACCTCACCCGCCTGGTCAGGACCGCCGACGTCAGCGCCGCGATGAGCGTCGAGGCCCTGCTCGGCACCGACCGCGTCTTCGCCCCCGAGCTGCAGGCGCTGCGCCCGCACCCCGGCCAGGCGCGCGCCGCCGCCAACATGACCAGGATCCTGGCCGGCTCGGCCATCATGGAGAGCCACCGCGACCCCAACGCCTGCACCCGCGTCCAGGACGCCTACTCCCTGCGCTGCGCCCCCCAGGTCGCCGGCGCGGCCCGCGACACGATCGCCCACGCCGCCAACGTCGCCACCTGGGAGCTGGCCAGCGCCGTCGACAACCCGGCCGTGCTCGCCGACGGCCGCGTCGAGTCCAACGGCAACTTCCACGGCGCCCCCGTCGCCTACGTGCTGGACTTCCTGGCGATCGTCGCCGCCGACCTCGCCTCCATGTCCGAACGCCGTACGGACCGCTTCCTCGACGTCGCCCGCAACCACGGCCTGCCCGCGTTCCTGGCCGACGACCCCGGGGTCGACTCCGGCCACATGATCGCCCAGTACACGCAGGCCGCCATCGTCTCCGAGCTCAAGCGGCTGGCCGTGCCCGCCAGCGTCGACTCGATCCCCAGCTCGGCCATGCAGGAGGACCACGTCTCGATGGGCTGGTCGGCGGCGCGCAAGCTCCGCCGGTCCGTCGACGGTCTCACGCGCGTGCTCGCGGTCGAGGTGCTGACCGCCGCCCGCGGGCTCGACCTGCGCGCCCCGCTCCGTCCCGCGCCGGCCACGGCCGCCGTGGTCGAGGCGCTGCGCGAGACGGTGCCCGGCCCGGGGCCGGACCGGTTCCTGGCGCCGGAGATCGACGCGGCGGTCCGCCTGGTGGCGGACGGCTCGGTGATCAGCGCCGTGGAGTCGGTCACGGGCCCGCTCGACTGACCTCCACGGCCCGGGTCAGGGCAGGGCCACGATGAGGTCGACCTCCAGCAGCAGCCCCGGCATGAACAGCCGGGGCACCTCCACGGTGGCGCTCGCCGGCGGCGTCCCGGTGATGTACTTCCGCCGCACCGCGCCGTACTCCGCCCGCCGGTCCATGTCCGTCAGGTACGTCCTGATGAACGTCACGTCGTCGAACGTCGCCCCCTGGTCGGCCAGGATGCGCTCCAGGCTCCGGAAGACGTGCTCCGACTGGGCGGTCATGTCGTCCTCGCCCACCACGCGGTGCCGCTCGTCGAGGGCGGCCTGCCCGGAGACGTAGAGGGTGTCGCCGGCCCGGACGGCGTGGGAGTACATGCCGTTCGTGGGCGGGACCGTCGGCGGGTTCAGCGGCACGGCCCGCCGCCCCTGCCGCGCGCCCGCGACGTGGCCGGCGATCGCGGTGAGGTCACGCCCGCCCAGGCCGGCCGCCTCGGCCTCCTGCAGCCGCCGGCGGGCCGCCGTGGCCAGCGACGCCTCCGGCCACGCCGCCAGCGCCAGGTCCTTGGCCGCGAGCCCGAGCGCGTACCGGGTCTCCCGCGACGGGACGCGCAGCCGCTCGGACACCGCGCCGAGCGGGGTGCCCGCGAGCACGTCCGCCAGCGCCTCACGCGGCACGCCGTGCGCCTCGCCGTACGCGAAGGTCTCGGCGACCAGCACCTGGGCCGGGACGATCGCGCTCATGACGGCGACCTTCACGGCCGCGCCCGCGCCCAGGGGCCCGCACGCGCGCACGGTCCCGAACACCGACAGCACCTCCCGCAGCCCGGCAACCACCGCCCCGTCCCCTGCCGGGGGTCCGTCCAGCCCTCCGGCGAGGACGGTCAGCGTCCCCTCCGCCGCCGGGCCGACACTGCCCAGCACGGGCGCGTCCACGAGCCCGGCGGACGCGGGCAGCAGCGCCCGCAGCTCCCGCACCGCCTCCGGGCCGATCGTGGACATCTCCACCACCGTCGCCCCGGGAGCCAGTCCCGGCAGCGCGGCGGTCAGCACCTCCCGGACCGCGGCCGGGTCGCGCAGCATCGTGACGACGAGCGCGGCTCCCCGCACCGCCTCGGCGGCCGTGACGCCCGTCCCGCGCCGCCACACCGTCACCTGGTGGCCGGCGTCCACGAGCCGCCGGGCCATGGGGACGCCCATCCGTCCCTGTCCAAGAAAAGCGATCTTTCCCTCGAAAGCAGTCATGGGCCCAGTGAACCGGGCTGCGAGGGATTCCACCACCGACTACATTGCATGGCAGCCATGACTGACACGAATGCCTTCGACACCGCCACCCTCCGGCTGTTCGACGAGGTGGCGCGCAACGGCTCGTTCACCGCGGCGGCCGAGCTGCTCGGCTACACCCAGTCCGCGGTCTCCCGCCGGATCGCCGCGCTGGAGCGCGCCGCCGGCGGCCCGCTGTTCGAGCGCCTGGCCCGTGGCGTACGGCTCACCCCGGCGGGGCACGCGCTGCACAGCCACGCCGGCGCCGTCCTCGACCGGCTCGAACGAGCGGGGGAGGAGCTGACCGCGATCCACGGCGGCAGCGGCGGCACGCTGCGCGTCGGCGCGTTCGCCACGGCCAACGTGGACCTCGTGCCGGGCACGCTCAGGCGGTTCGCCCGTGCCCGGCCGCGCGTCGAGCCGCGCGTGCTGGAAGGGCTGACCTCCCGGCTGGTCGAACGCCTCCAGGCGGGCGCGCTGGACATCGCGGTGATCAGCGATTACCCGGCCGGCCTGCCCGCCGGCTTCACCCTCCGCGAGTCACCACGGGCCGAGCCCCAGGGCGCGCGTGGGGATGACGCCGGTCCCGGGAAGGCCGTGCTGCTGCGCGAGGACCGGTTGCTCGTCGCGCTGCCGCGCGAGCACCGGCTGGCCCGCGAGGACGCCGTGGACCTGCGCGAGCTGGCGGGCGAGCCGTGGATCGAGGCCGCGCCCCGCGGCCAGCCGACGCTGCTGACCGCGGCCTGCGCCGCCGCCGGGTTCACCCCGCGCGGCGGGCTGCGGGTGGCGGAGTGGACGGGGAAGTTCGGGTTCGTCGCGGCCGGGCTCGGCGTCACCCTCGTACCGGAGCTGGCGGCCCGCGGCGTGCCGCCCGCCGTCGTGCTGCGCCCCCTGCGCGGCCCCGCTCCCGCGCGGAAGGTGTACGCGGCCGTGCCCGGGACGCCGCTGCCCGCGGCGCTGGAGTTCCTCCGGCTGCTGGGACAATGGGAGCCGTGCACGACTCCTTCGCCCACGTAGGCGGTGTCCTCGCCACCGGCCTGCGCGACCTGACCACCGACCTCGCCGCGCTCGACGGCGACGGCTGGTGGGCGGTCGTCGCCGACTACGAGGGCAAGGCGACGTGCGCCCGCTTCGACCACGTCCGTCCAGCGCCGCTGCCCCCGCCCCGCCGCCCCTGGCACGGCCCGCCGCCCGGCCGGTGGCGCAGCTCGCTCGACCGGGCCGCCTACGAGCGCGGCGTCCAGGCCATCCGCGACCACATCGAGCGGGGCGAGGTCTACCAGGCCAACCTGTGCCGCGTCCTGACCGCGCCGGTGCCGGACGACGCCGACCCGCTCGCCCTGGCCGCCCGGCTGGCCGCGGGCAATCCGGCCCCGTACAGCGCGGTGATCGACGTGCCCGGCACGACCGTCGTGTCCGCCTCGCCCGAGCTGTACCTGTCGCGCGAGGGCGACGTCGTCGAGTCACGCCCCATCAAGGGCACCGGCGCCACCGCGGCCGACCTGCTCGACAAGGACCGCGCCGAGAACGTCATGATCGTCGACCTGGTCCGCAACGACCTCGGCCGGGTCGCCGAGGTCGGCTCCGTCGAGGTGCCGTCGCTGTGCGCGGTCGAGGAGCACCCCGGCCTCGTCCACCTCGTCTCGGCGGTACGCGCCCGGCTGCGGCCCGGCGCGGGCTGGGCCGAGCTGTTCGCGGCCACGTTCCCGCCCGGCTCGGTCACCGGGGCCCCCAAGTCGTCGGCGCTGCGGATCATCAATCAGCTCGAACCCGAACCCCGGGGGCCGTACTGTGGGGCGGTGGGCTGGGTCGACGCCTCCCGACGCAGGGCGGCGCTGGCCGTGGGCATCCGCACGTTCTGGATCGCCGCCGGCGAGATCCGGTTCGGCACGGGCGCGGGCATAACCTGGGAGAGCGATCCCCGGCGTGAGTGGCTCGAGACCGAGCTGAAGGCGTCCAGGCTCATCTCACTGGCATCCTCAGGAGGCACTGCATGAACATCCCTGTCTGGGTCAACGGGGAGCTGATCGACCCGCAGCGGGCGACCGTCTCGGTGTTCGACCACGGGCTCATGGTCGGCGACGGCGTGTTCGAGACCGTGAAGATCGTCCATGGTCGCGCGTTCGCCCTCACCCGGCACCTCGACCGGCTCAAGCTCTCGGCCCAGCGCATGGACCTGCCCGAGCCCGACGTCGAGGCCATCGCCGAGGGCATCGGCAAGTGCCTGGCCGCCGCCCCCGCGTGGGCGCTCGGCCGCATCCGCATCACCTACACCAGCGGCCCCGGCCCGCTCGGCTCCGACCGCGGCGACCAGGGCACCACCTCCGTGGTCATCGTGGACGAGCAGAAGCCGTTCCCCGTCACGGCCGACGTCACCGTCGTCCCCTGGCCGCGCAACGAGCGCGGCGCGCTGGCCGGCGTCAAGAGCACCTCCTACGGCGACAACGCCAAGGCCCTGGCCTACGCCAAGGCGCGCGGCGGCGGCGAGGCGATCTTCGGCAACCTGGCCGGCGACCTGTGCGAGGGCACCGGCTCCAACATCTTCATCGTCCGCGACGGCCGGCTGCTCACCCCCACCCTCCGGTCCGGGTGCCTGGCGGGCGTCACGCGGGCGCTGACGCTCCAGTGGTGCGGCGGCGAGGAGGCCGACGTGCCGCTGTCGGCCCTGTACGAGGCCGAGGAGGCGTTCCTGACCTCGACCACGCGCGACATCCAGCCGATCAGGCTCGTCGACGACACCGAGCTGCCGATCGCGCCGGGCCCGATCACGGCCAAGGCCATGCGGGTCTTCGCCGAGCGCTCGGCCGGCGACCTCGACCCGTGACGCCCGGCCCGTGACGCCCCGCACCCGGGGCGGCCGCGCGAACGGCCGCCCCGGGCGTCCCCGGGCCGACGACCGCTGTCAGTACGTCTTCTGCGTCTGCACGTTGAAGTCGTCCATCTTGACCTTCTTGGCGGGGTCCGTCAGCGGGTCGTCGATGGAGATGACGTCCAGCCCCTCGCGGATGTCGCTGGAGTAGATGTAGCCGTTGTAGTAGTACGCCGACCACGAGCCCGCCACCGGGTCGTCGCCGCCGTCCGGGTACGGCCCGCGCTCGAAGAAGCCGATCTCCTTGGGGGCGGAGGAGTCGGTGAAGTCCCAGATCGACACGCCGCCCTGGTACCACGCCTGCACCATGACGTCCTTGCCCGGCACCGGCACCAGCGAGCCGTTGTGGGCGACGCAGTTCTCGTCCTTCTGCTGCTCGCGGGGGATCTTGAAGTAGCCGCGGCGTTCCAGCCGGCCGTCGACGATGTCGTAGATCGCGTTCGCGCCCTTGGTCTGCGGGGTGGTCCGGTCGCAGGTGGGGGCGCCGCCGCCGCCGAGCTCGTCGCTGAAGACCACCTTGGTGGCGTCGTCGTTGAACGTGGCCGAGTGCCAGATCTGGAAGTTGGTCTCGTCGCGGATCTGCTGAAGCACCCTCGGGTTCACGGGGTCGGAGATGTCGAGCAGCACCCCGTCGCCGAAGCAGGCCGCGGCGGCGAGCTTCTTCTCCGGGTAGGCGGTGATGTCGTGGCAGCCGCCGCTGCCCTCCTGGCGCTGCGGGAAGATGCTCGGCTTCGCGACGACCCTCGCGGACCGAGGATCTTTGGTCGGGATCTCCACGACCTGGATGACCTGGTGGTCCGGCGTGCAGGTCGCCGCGTCCGACTCGGAGCCCGGGGAGGAGACGTACACGTACAGCGTCTCGCCCTGCGGCACCATGGTGTGCGTGTGCGAGCCGCACTCGGTCGCCACCGCCGAGACGTACCTCGGGCGGGCCTTGTCGCTGATGTCGAAGATGCGCAGGCCCTCCCAGGCGCGCGTGTCCTCGTCGGAGTCGCAGCCAGCGTCGCTACGGGGCTCGTCCACTGACAGGATCAGCAGGTCGCCGTGGACGGAGACGTCGTTCTGCTGGGCCGGGCACGCCACCTGGCTGACCGTCTTCGGCTTGGCCGGATCGCTGATGTCGTAGACGGAGAACCCGCCGAAGTTGCCGACGAACGCGTAGTCTCCCTGGAAGGCCAGGTCGGTGTTCCAGTCCATCTCGTTGTTCAGCGGCGCCGAACGCGGGACGTTGGCCACGAGCTTGACGTTGGGGCTGGTCATCACGGCGTCGTCGCCCGACCCCTGTGAGGTGTCTCCGGAGCGCGATGTGGACCCGCCGGGGTCCGGTCCCCATCCGCACGCGGACACGAGCAGGGCGACCGCGCACAACACCGCCCCCCGAGCCTTGGCAGAGATCACGCACGTACCTCTTGTCTTGTGTCCGAGTATGGAAGCTATGTCAGCACGATTCCGGTTCGTTCAGCACCTTGTCGTAATTATGGCGATATTGGCCGTGGCGTCGTGCGCCGAGCAGCCGGAGCGGCCGGCGGCCGTGGGGACGGGGGCGCCGGTGATCGTTCCAGGAGAGCCGGGGGCTCCGGACCGGACGGCCATGCCAGGGGAGCGCGTCGGCCAGGCCGACCGGGAGCCCGGCGCGGCCGACGTCCGCTTCGCCGAGGGCATGATCCCGCACCATCGCCAGGCCCTGGAGATGACGTCGCTGGTGGCGGACCGTACGCGGAACCCCGTCGTGCGCAGCTTCGCCGCGCAGATCGCCGCCGCCCAGCGGCCGGAGATCAGCGTGATGACGGCGTGGCTGACGAACCTCGGCCGGTCCGTGCCCGCGGGCCACCGGCACGGCCCGGAGGGCTACGGGATGGCGACGCTGGAGGAGATGAACGCGCTGCGCGCCGCCCGCGACGCCGCCTTCGACCGGCTGTTCCTGCGCCTGATGATCAGGCACCACGAGGGCGCGCTGAGGATGGCGGGAGAGCAGCTCTCCGGCGGGCGCGACGTGGGCATGCGGCGCATGGCGCGAGACGTGTACGCGGGCCAGAGCATCGAGATCGCCCGCATGAGGAAGACGCTGGAGGCGCTACCCGGCCTGTAGGGGGTCCTGGGGGTTCAGGAGGGCCAGAGCATGTTGGTCAGCTCGGCGTCGAGGTCCATGAAGTCGGTCTCGCGACCGGCCGGCACCTTCTCGTACGTGCGGTGCAGGAACTCGGTGAGGGGCGTCAGCGGCACCTCGAACAGCGCCTGGCCGAACGGGGAGGTCAGGCTGATGTGCAGGGTGCGCTCGCCGTCGGAGCGTGCCGGCCACACCTGCACGTCGCCGTCGCCGACGCGGCGCACGATGCCGACGGTCAGCAGCTCCCTGGCGAAGATCCACTCGACCGGTTCGTCGTTCCCCACGTGGAAGGCCATGCGGATGGCGTACGGGTCGTCGGCGGTGTAGCTGAGCCCGGCGAGCAGGGGGACGGTCGTTCGGTCGGGGACCACAAGCCGAAGGCCAAGCTCGGCGGAGACGGTGGTGCTGTTCATCGTCAGCCAAACCTTTTCGTCGTAGGTCCCCTCTTCGGGGCTTTCACTGCTCTGACGGACTTCGTCCTGAGCTATGACGCGGAACGAAGAAACCTGTAGGAAAGATTCCGCTTCCAGGGCCTTCTGTAACGCACCTCACAGCTGGACATTCGGGCATCTATCTGGCCAAACGGCATCTGTCGGCTGGTATTTGCGAGGGCTTTGCGCGCCCTCAGGTCGGCTCCGGCGTAATCCTTCATGAACGTTTCCGGAGAAAAGATCACGATCGGCTCCTACCGGAACACGTCGATGGTATGCCACCGACCCGCTCCGCCGATGGGCAACCACCCCCTTTCCCTCGAATCCCCGTCCCAGTCCGCCTCCCGGCGCGCCGCCGCTTCGCCAGGTGGTCCCGGAGTGCGGTATGGTTTTCCCGTCGGCGCCGCAAGGGGCCGCCAGGGCGGGCGATTAGCTCAGCGGGAGAGCGCTTCGTTCACACCGAAGAGGTCACTGGTTCGATCCCAGTATCGCCCACCGGCTCAAAGGCCGCTTCCGATCCGGAAGCGGCCTTTTTTGATCTTCTGGATGCCTGACCGAGTGACCAGGACCCGCGGCCGGCCTGGCGCGCCGATCGTCGGCGTCACCGACAGTCGCCGCGACCGCTCGTGCCGCTACCGAATATGAACGGCAACCGGCAAGGAGCTTAACGGTTCTCGCCGCCCGTTCCCCCTGTTGATCACGGCTCTTACGATCATGCCGCATCGATGGTCATACCTCTCTCAGAGGTGCGCGAATCGGAGACCGAAGAGTGGCATTGAACCGCGCCCGCGTCCGTCGGACGACCCCGGCAGACCGGGCCATCGCCGCTGTGCTGTCCGTAGGGCTGGCCGTAACCGTCGCGGACATTCCCACGGCGTACGCAGACACCCCCTCCCCCCAACCCCCATCGGCGGCCGTCCCGGCCGACCCCTCCACCGCTCCGGCCGGGCGCAGCGCGCCCGATGAGAGCTCGGCCAGGCTCACCGCCCGGCTCACCGGCAAGCGGGTCGAGATCGAATCGGCACGTACCGAGACCTCCTCCACCTACGCCAACTCCGACGGCTCCCTCACCGAGGAGATGTTCGCCGGGCCGGTCAGGGTGCGCGACGGCGCCGGGTGGAAGCCCGTCGACCTCGCGCTCACGACGGCCGCCGACGGCACGGTGACCCCCAAGTCGCACGGCAGGGCGCTGCGCATCGGCGGCGGCCGCGGCGCCAAGCAGGCCGCGACCGCCGGGACCGACCTGATCAGCGTGGCCGCCGGGGACGCCCGCGTGACCCTGCGCTGGCCGGGCGCGCTCCCGTCGCCGCAGGTGTCGGGCGAGACCGTCACCTACCCCGGCGTGCTGCCCGGCGCCGACCTGACGGTCACCGCGACCAGGACGGGCGCCGAGCAGTTCCTGCTGGTCAAGCAGCGACCCGCCACCCCGCTCTCCTACCGGCTCAGGCTGGACGCCCCCGGGCTCACGGCCCGCCAGGCCAAGGACGGCGGCGTCGAACTGGTGGGCAAGGGCGGCAAGGTCGCCGCGACCGTGCCCGCGCCCGTGATGTGGGACGCGCGGGTGGACCAGTCCTCCGGCGAGCACCCGCATCGCGCGCCGGTGAAGATGGAGGTGTCGGGCAAGGACCTCGTGCTCACGCCCGACCCGGCCTTCCTGAACGACCCCGCCACCGCCTACCCGGTCACCGTCGACCCGTCGGTCAACGTGGGCGAGGTGTTCGACACGTTCGTGCAGCAGGGCTACAACACCGACAATTCCGCCTCCACCGAGCTCAAGCTCGGCAACAACGGCAGCGGGCAGATCGCCAAGTCGTTCATCACCTGGAACACCTCCGGCCTGGCCGGGCGGAAGATCCTCTCCGCCACGCTCAACCTGTGGAACTTCCACTCCTGGTCGTGCACGGCGAAGAACTGGGAGGTGTGGAGCGCCGACCAGGCCTCCACCTCCAGCCGATACCCGGGCCCCGCCATGGCGGGCAAGTACGCCACCTCCAGCCAGACCAAGGGGTTCAGCTCCAGCTGCGCCGACGGCTGGGTCAGTGCCAACGTCGCGTCGCTGGCCCAGTACTGGGCGGACAAGGGCTGGGCCAAGTCCGGCATGGGGCTGCGCGCCTCGGACGAGTCCGACCCGTACGGATGGAAGCGGTTCAACTCCGGCAACGCGGCCTCGCACCCGCCGTACATCGCGGTGACGTACAACTCCTACCCGACCACGCCGCTCTCCGTCTGGACCAGCCCGAACAGCGAGGTGAACGGCGTCCTCGCCACCAGCACGGTGACGCCGCGGCTGTTCGCCCACGTCGGCGACGCCGACGGCGGCAACGTCCGCGCCAAGTTCGAGGTGTACGACGGCAGCACGGCGGTCATCACCGGCCTGTACGGCACGTACGTGGCCTCCGGCGGCTTCTCGGAGGCCGCGGTCCCGGCCGGCAAGCTGGCCAACGGCCGCACCTACACGCTCAAGGGCTGGACCAACGACGGCTCGCTGGACTCCAAGCAGGTGCAGTCCCGGCAGTTCACCGTCGACACCACGCGGCCGCCCCTGCCCAAGCTGACCAGCGGCTCCCACCCGGACTCCGGATGGCACGGCGACACGGGTGAGCCGGCCTCGTTCACCGCCACGCCGGCGAACTCCGACGTCGTCAAGATCGCCTACCGGCTCGACGACGGTGACACGGCCACGGCGGCCACGACCGGCGCGGCCGTCACGTTCACGGTGACCCCGCAGGCCGCGGGGCCGCACTCGCTGACGGCCTACGCGCTGGACCGGGCGGGCAACGCCTCGGAGGCGGTGACGTACCGCTTCAACGTCGGGGCGGGCGCGCTGGCCGCGCCGGCCGACGGCACGCGGACGGCCCGCCGCGCCGAGCTGGCCGCGACCGGGCGCGGGGAGTACGACCGGGTGACCTTCCAGTGGCGGCGCGCGTCGACCGACGACTGGGCCGACATCCCCGCCGCCCAGGTGCTCGGCACCGACGGCAAGCCGCTGACGGCCTGGCCGGTCGCGGCGAAGGTCGCCGACGGCACCGCGACGGTGTCCGGGCTGACCTGGAACCTGGTCGACCAGCTCGGCGGCGACGGTGCCGTCCAGGTCCGCGCCGTGTTCGCCAACGCCGCGGACTCGGCGAGCACGCCGGCCGCCGACGTGGTCGCGGATCGGCAGGCGTCGGGGGCCCAGACGCAGAACGTGGGGCCGGGCAGCGTCAACCTGCTGACCGGCGACTTCCGGGTGGAGGAGAGCGAGGCCGAGCTGTTCGGCCTGGCGCTGTCGAGGACGATCTCCTCGCGCGACCCGAAGGCCGGCGCCAGGATCGCTTCGCAGGCGTCCCCATTCGGCCCCGAATGGTCGGCCGGCGGCGTGTCGGACGTCGCCGACTCCGAGTACGCGGCGCTGCGCGAGACCTCCGCCAGCTCCGTCGAGGTCACGCTGGTGGACGGGACCCCCATCCAGTTCACCAAGACCCGCGACGGCTGGAAGCCGGAGGAGGGCGCCGAGGACCTGACGCTGACCGGCTCCTACACGCTCAAGGACGCCGACGGCGTGGTCACCACGTTCACCAAGCCCGCGGGCGCGACCTCGTACCTGCCGGCCACGACCACCCCGCCCGGCGCGAACAACATCACCCGCTACGTCTACGAGGCCGCGGGCGGAGCCCAGCGGCTCAAGGCCGTCATCGCGCCCACCAGCGCGGTGTCCGACCCGGGCGCGGACTGCGCGCTGCCCTCGCCCAAGCCCGGCTGCCGGGTGCTGGAGCTCGTCTACGCCACGCAGACCGGCGGCGGCGACTACGCGGGCCGGGTCAAGCAGGTGCTGTTCCGCGACTCCGGCACCCCCGTGGCCGTCGCGCAGTACGCCTACGACAGCGCCGGCCGCCTGGCCCAGTCGTGGGACCCGCGCATCACGCCGGCGCTCAAGACGGCCTACGGCTACGACACCGGCGGCCGCCTCACCTCGCTCACCCCGCCGGGACAGCTCCCGTGGACGTTCGTCCACGACGCCGACGGCAGGCTGACCAGCGCGGTCAGGCAGGCGCTCAAGCCGGGCACGGCCGACCAGACGGAGGGCGAGAACCGCACCTCCATCGTCTACAACGTGCCGCTGGACAAGGCCGCCGGCGGACCTGCCGACCTGCGGCCGCAGCACACCGCGGCGTGGGGGCAGCACGACAACCCCACCGACGCCACCGCCGTCTTCCCCGGCGACCAGATCCCCGACGGCCACTCCTGGACCAGGGCCACCGTCACCTACCTCGACGCCAACGGACGGCAGGTCAACCAGCTCACGCCGGGCGGTCACCTGTCGGCCACCGAGTACGACAAGTTCGGCAACGTCGCGCGCGAGCTGTCGGAGGGCAACCGCGAGCTGGCGCTCGGCACCTCACCGCGCCTGGCCGAGCTCGGCATCTCCGGGCTGCCCACGGCCGAGCGGGCAGAGCTGCTGTCCAAGCGTTCGACGTACAACGACGACGGCACCCGGGAGCTGGAGACCCTCGGCCCGCTGCACGTCGTGTCGGTGGGCGGCGAGGCCGCGGCGGCCAGGGAGCACACCGTCAACACTTACGACCAGGGGCGTCCCGGCGACGCGCCCACCAAGGACCTGGTGACGAGGACCGAGGTGAGCGCACGCCTGCTCAGCGGCGAGGACCGGGACACGCGGGTGACCGCCACCGAGTACGACTGGGCGCTCGGCAAGCCACTCAAGACCGTCAAGGACCCCGGCGGGCTGAACCTGGTGACGGCCACGTCGTACGACGGCGACGGCAACCCCGTCAGGACCGTGCTGCCCAAGGGCAACGACGCGGCCACCACGATCACCACGTACTACACCGCCTCCGGCAGCGCGCCGTGCGGCGGCAAGCCGGCGTGGGCGGGACTGGTGTGCCGGACGGAGCCCGCCGGGAAGATCACCGGAGGCGGCGACAACCCCGACGAGCTGCCTACCGCCGTCACCACCTACGACCGCTACGGCAACCCGCTGACGGTCTCCGACACCGCCAACGGCGTCACCCGCGTCACCAACACCGCCTACGACCCGGCGGGACGCAAGATCCGCCAGTGGATCACCGGCGGCGTCGGCGAGGCGCTGGGCGCCATGGTCACGGTGTACGCGCCCGACTCCGGCCAGGTGGCCGAGCAGCAGCGCCTGGACGCCGCGGGCAACGTCACCGAGCGGATCGTCATCGCCTACGACCGGCTCGGCCGGCGGATGTCCTACACCGACGCCGACGGCGGGGTGACCAGAACGGAGTACGACCTGCTCGACCGGACCGCCAAGGTGACCGACTCCGCGCCGTCCACCGTCACCTACGGCTACGACATCGCGGCCGAGCCGCGTGGCCTGGCGGTGACGATGACGGACTCGGTGGCGGGAACATTCACCGCCCGTTATGACGCCGACGGGGAGTTCGCCTCCGGCGACCTGCCCGGGGGCGTGCATCTGAGCGTGACCGACGACGAGACGGGCGCCGACGTCTCGCGCGTCTACACCAAGGACGGGCTGGACCAGCCCGTGCTGAGCGAGCAGGTCACCGAGTCGGTGCACGGCCAGTGGGCCGCGGACGCGCGCGGCGACGCAGGGTACGAGCGGGCTTACGGCTACGACAAGGCGGGCCGCCTGACCTCCGCCAGGGAGTCGGCGGGCGGCGTGTGCACGCTGCGCCGCTACGCCTTCGACGACAACTCCAACCGGACCCGCCTGGCCACCCAGTCTCAGGCGGACACGTGCCCGGAGGCCGACGACGCCGCGGCGACGATCACCTCCTACGCCTACGACTCCGGGGACCGGCTGGTGGGCGACGGCTACCGCTACGACGCGCTCGGCCGTACGACCGCCCTGCCGGGCGGGACGACGTTCGACTACCACGTCAACGACCTGGCCCGCCGGCAGACCGTGGGCGGCCAGGCGATGACCTGGGCGCTGGACCCGGCCGACCGGTTCAGGTCCACCGCCACCGCGGCCGGCACCGTCGTGAACCACTATGGGTCCGACGGCGACTCGCCGCGCTGGAGTGCCGAGCCCGGCGGCAAGGTGCTCAGGAACGTCTCCGGCTTCGACGGCGACCTGGTGGCCATCACCGCGGCGAACGGCGACGTCCGCCTGCAACTGACCACGCTGCACGGCGACGTCGGCACCGAGTACACGCCCGGCACCGAGACCGCCACCGTCGTGGACGCCGACGAGTACGGGGTGGCGCGCGGCCCGGCCCGCAGGTACGGCTGGCTGGGCGGCAAGCAGCGCGCCGCCGACACCCTGGACGGCACGATGCTCATGGGCGTGCGGCTCTACAATCCGTCGCTGGGCCGGTTCCTGCAGCTGGACCCGGTGCCGGGCGGCAGCGCCAACGCCTACGAGTACTGCTCGGGCGACCCGGTCAACTGCACAGACCTGGACGGCAAGTGGGGCTGCGGCTGGTGCCGCAAGCTCCGCCACAAGGCCCGGCACGCGTGGCGCCGGGCCAAGGTCCACTACCGGGCGTTCCGGTACGGCTGGAACACCCGCAGGGGCTTCGGCGGTTTCGTCCACCGGTGGGCGAGCAGCGGCCGGCGCTGGGTCAGCCGGGGATCCTTCATCGTCGGCGTGGGCTTCGGCACCTACAGCTGTCTCCGCAGGCGCACCCTGAGCGGCTGCGCCAGGGCGTACTGGGAGAACAGCGCGATCGGCGGTCTGTCCGGTGCGTTGTACGGCATCGGCCGCGTGGGATGGCGGGGCCGCCACTGGTGGCGTCGCGTACACCGGTGACACACCTGGGTGGATGAAGGGCCAGGGAAGTGCCTTTCCAAGCCAGGAAAGGCACTTCCAGGACGTGTCTCTCTACGGCCGGCACCTCGGGCGACGGCCCGGATCGGCTGACCCTCGGAATCCGTCCAGCCCGGCCTCCCGCCGGCGCGGAGGTCTCCGGAGCGGGCTGAGACCAGCCGGCTGCGGCCGGTCGTCACTCCGCCGGCCGGACCGGGCCTTCCCACCTGAGGTCCGGCAGGTTGACCACGATCGCCTCCTGCGAGCTCCGGGCGATCACCACGACCGCCTCCACGTCGGGGTCCGGATTCTCCTCACGGTGGGGGACGAACGGCGGCACGAAGATGTAGTCGCCCGGCTTCGCATCGATCCGCACCTCGTGCGGCTCCTCGGCGTCCAGGTCGAGGAACACGAACGACGGGGTGCCGCTGACCACGTAGATCGCGGTCTCCGAATCGCCGTGGTGATGGTTGAGGGAGACGGTCGAGGGCGCCACGTGGGTCTGGCCCATCCACAACCGCCTCGACCCGACGGTGGCGCCGCTGATGGCGGCGCGCCTGTGCATGCCGCCGGTCTGCGCGGTCTCCGAGGTCAGGCCCGTGGGCGCCACGTGGTGCAGCCTGCGGTGGAACGGGTCTTCGGGAAGAACGACGCTCAACTCTCTCTCCTCCTGGCGGTCACGAGCGGGCGCCTGACGGCTCCCGCGCCGGTCAGGCCAGTCTCGCTCCTCCGTCGCCGATCCGCTCGCGACAGCATGGCCCGCCGAGGGCATAATGTGATCTCTCGCACGTCTCCCGGGGTGAGGATCGCACGTGAGGCGAACGACTGCCGCGCTGGCCGTACTGGTGCTGGGGGCGACCGCCTGCGCCGGCTCGCGCCCGGCCGGTGAACCCCGCGCGAGCTCTTCCGGGCCGGCCGGCGGTTCCGTGCTGGCCGACAAGGTCGCCGAGCCCGCCACCGTCACGCCCGGCTCCTGCCCCGGGGCACCCCGGGCGGCCGACCAGCTGCGGCCGGTCGAGGTTCGCGGCTCCGGGTGGCGGCTGGTCTCGCTCGACGACTCACAGGGCTACCTGTCCGACGGCACCGTCACGTCGGACGGCACGCTGTGGGCATTCCACGGCACGCCCGACGCCATGGGGGACCACCTGGCGGCCCGCCGCTGGGACGGCCGGGCGTGGACCCGGCTGCCGCAGGTGCCGGGTGCCCGTGGCGCGGACCAGGCGCTGTCGGCCGTCTCCCGCGACGCGGCCTGGATCGTGACCCACGCGCCGGGCAAGGAGGACGGCACCTACGGCCCCAGGACACTGTCGGCCTGGAACGGCACGGCGTGGCGGACGGCGCCGCTCGACCTGCACCCGGCCTCGGACAGCCTGCGGACCTCGGCCGGCGGGCCGTGGGTGGTGGCCGGAGACCGGTCGATGCGGTGGAACGGCACCCGGTGGCAGTCGGCCCCGCTGCCCGCGCCCGCCCGCACGCTGGCCGGCACCGACGACGAGCCCTGGGTGGTGGGCGAGCTGCCCCCCGACGACACGGACAGCGACAAGTCGCGCGTCGCCCGGTGGACCGGGCGCGCCTGGCAGGACGTGCCGTTGCCGGAGCTGAAGCTGCCACCGGACGCCGAGCCGCAGCACGGGGACGACGGCACCGGCTTGCCGCGGGTGGCGGTGCGGACCGGTCCCGCCGAGTTCTGGGTGCTCGGGAGCTTCCAGTGGCTGGAGCATGACCGCGAGGACCTGGAGGACGTCTTCCCGGCCCGGCCCATGGCGATGCGCAACGTCTCCGGCGTGTGGACGTGCTTGTGGGGACCGACGGGAGAGCCCGGCTTCGGCGACGCGGTGCCCGACGGAAGCGGTGGCCTGTGGGCCGTCACGGACCGGGACGACGGTCCGCGCAGCAGCCTGTGGCATCTGGCGGGCGGGCGGTGGACGCGGGAGTCCCTTCCCGTGCGGGACGGCGGCCAGGCGCGGGTGTACGACCTGGCGGCGCGCGACGGCACGATCTACGCGCTCGGCGCGGTCGTCCGGAACCCTCCCCGGGAAGGGCGGGCGGCGCTGTGGCGGCTCAGCCGCTGAGCGGCGCGATATCGTCCCTACCACGATCGTCGGAACGACTCCGGAGGACTCCGTTGCCCTCGCTGCATGACTTCATGACCTGGGAGCCGCTGCTGCGGCTCCTGAGGGCGGGCAACGTGGACAGGTCGGCCGCCCCGGGCGGCCATGTGGCGGGACGGATCGGCCGCCACGCATGGAGTGTGCCGCTGCCGCGGCGATTCCCGCGGCCCGGCCAGGCCCTCCAGGCCGAGGACATGCGGGAGGAGTTCGACGCGGTGGGGCGGGTGCAGAGCGCGCTCGTGGACGCCGGGGCCGACGACGTCTCGTTCGTGGCGGAGATCCGGCCGGCCGGGCGGACCGTGCTGCACCTCCTCGATGCCGGCCCCGCCGTGGAGGCCGGCTTGGGGCCGCACCCGGGCTCGCTCATCCTGGTCGAGGGCGCCGTGCCGGAGCCCTGGCGCCGCCTTCCCGAGCCGGTGCCCGGGGCGGTGCCGGCCCCGTCGGTGGATCTGGCGTTGCTGGAACGGACGCTCCGCGAGCGGATCCCCGGCGCCACCGGCGCCACCGAGGCGGAGATCGCCGCCGCGGAGGCGCGCCTCGGCGTCACGCTGCCCGACGAGCTCAAGACGCTCTACCGGGTGACCCGGGGGCGATGGGAGGACTGGGGCGACGACCACGCGGCGGCAGGCCGCGTCGTCGAGGCGGTCGGCTGCGAGCTGTTCCCCCTGGATGCCCTGTACATCGCCGACGCGGCCTCCCGTCCGTGCCCGTGGCGGTTCGGGGCGACGGCGGCGGTCGTCACCCCGCCCGACGCCGTGGTGCAGGGGCTGGTCGGCTCTCCCGGCTGGATCGTCTTCGGCGACAACGGCGGCGGCGACCGGATCGCGGTCGACCTGACACCCGGCCCAGGCGGAGACCTGGGACAGATCATCGTGATCGGCCACGAGGACGAGATCGGCGCCGACCTGCTCGCCGGCTCCCTCACTGACCTGGTGGTGAACCGGCGCGGGGACTGGCACTCCGGCGGTCACGGTGACCAGCCGCCGGCCGTGGCCAGGGTCAACATCCGGAGCCTGACGAGCGTCCACGCCGCCGTCCACCCCGCCCTGGAGGTCCTGAGCATCGGCGTCCGGGACGGTGAGCCGCTCAGCCTCGCCCCCGTCACCGGCCTGCCGCGCCTGCGGACCCTCACCGCCTACCCCGGCACGCTCGCCGACCCTCTGGAGATCGCCAAGCTGACCAGGCTGGAGTTCCTGGCGCTCGGGCCGGAGGAGTGGCGCGCCCTCCTCGACGCCGGAGCCGTCCCGCGCGGTCTGTCGGCTGCCGCCATCGAGGTGCACGGCGATCGGCACCCGCTGCCGATCGTGGCCATCGCCAACGAACTCCTCGCCCTCTGGGGCCGCCCCCCGATCACCCGGACCGTCCTCGAAGGCGACCTCGGCCCCGTCGCCTAGTCAGCCGTGGCGCGCTCGGCCGGCGCCCGCATTTCGTCATGCGGCCGAAACCTTGACCACTATGGGCTTCGGTTCATGGTGACGGCGTCGGCCGGACGGGTTCACCGGTGCCGAGCCACTAGCGTGTGGCGATGACGTGGACCAGCACGGACTCCTCCGGGAACAGGGGCGGCACGGCGATGCCCGAGCCGGCCAGCGCCGAGCCGGGCAGGGCGAAGCCGTCGCCCATCCAGGCCGGGGCCGTCCCGTGCGTGGTCACGGGCATGAGCGGACGCACCGAGTAGACGGTCGCCGGGTCGAGGCCGGGCAGCCGGATGCGGCCCGGTGGCCAGGTGGACGGACGGTCCACCATGGCGATCTCGTAGATGGCCTCGGTGCCGTCGGCGGCGACGACGCCATGGGCCTGCACGCTCTCGGGGGCGTCGTCGACGCGGACCATGGCGCCGGTGTGGAGCAGGTGGCGGTGCTGCTTGTGCAGGGCGATCCAGGCGGCCAGGTCGTCGAGCTCGCCGTCGGTGAGCGTGGTGAGGTCCCATTCGATGCCGTAGTGGCCGAAGAACGCGGTCGCGGCGCGGAAGGGCAGATCGTGCCGGCGGCCGGTGGTGTGGGAGCGGTCGGCGCCGATGTGGCTGCCGATCAGCTCGGGCGGCAGCAGTTGTCCGGTCCAGCGCATGATCTGCCGGCGCTCGGCCGGGTCGATGCAGTCGCTGGCCCAGACGCGGTCGGTGCGTTGCAGGATGCCGAGGTCCACGCGCCCCCCGCCGCTGGAGCACGACTCGATCTCCAGGCGCGGGTGTTCGGCCCGGATCTCGTCGAGCAGCCGGTAGACGGCGTGGGTCTGGGCGTGCACGGAGGCCCGGCCGGCCCGGAGAGTGGAGCCGGCGTCCACGAGGTCGCGGTTGTGGTCCCACTTGACGAAGTCGAGGTCGTACTCGCTGATCAGGGCGAGCAGCCGTTCCTTGATGCAGGCGTAGGCCTCGGGGTTGGTGAGGTCCAGGACCTGCTGGTGCCTGGCGGGCGGTGGCAGGCGGTCGCCGGTCCGCACGATCCAGTCGGGGTGGGCGCGGGCCAGGTCGGAGTCCGGGTTGATCATCTCGGGTTCGAGCCAGAGCCCGAACTGCATGCCGAGCTTCCTGACCCGGTCGACCAGCGGATGCAGCCCGCCGGGCCAGACCTCCTGGTCGACGTGCCAATCCCCGAGTCCGGCCCGGTCGTTGCGGCGGCCGTTGAACCAGCCGTCGTCGAGCACGAACCGCTCCACCCCGACCCGGGCGGCGCGGTCGGCGAGGCTGGACAGACGGTCCAGGTCGTGGTCGAAGTAGACGGCCTCCCAGGTGTTGAGCACGACGGGCCGGGGCGAGGACGGATGGGAGGGACGGGCGCGCAGGTGGTCGTGGAAGCGGCGGGCCGCCTGGTCGAGGCCGCGGCCGTAGGTGGCGTAGAGCCACGGCGTCCGGTAGGTCTCGCCGGGCGGCAGGATGATCTCGCCGGGCAGCAGCAGCTCACCGCCGCCCAGCATGGTGCGGCCGGTGGAGGTGCGTTCGGCGTAGTGACGGTGGTTGCCGCTGAAGCCGACGTGCAGGCCCCAGGCCTCGCCCCGCTGGAAGCCGAGGTCGGGGGTGCCTGCCAGCAGGACGGTGGCGGCGTCGGCGCCGGTCCGGCCGCGGCGGTTCTCCCGCAGGTGGGTGCCGACGGTGAGGGGGCGGCGCTGGGGGACGCGTTCCTTGGCCCATCGTCCGGCCTGGTCCAGCAGGTCGGTGGGCGTGCCGGGGACCGCGAAGGCGAGATTCAGCGCGTCCAGGGTGTAGGGCAGCTCGTGCTGGTTGCGCAGGTCCGCCTGTGCGCGGAGAAGGCCGGAGCGGTCGAGTTCGACGACGATCGTGAGGGTGAGGCGGGCGTGCTCGTCCCGGCCGGTGGCGGTGAGGGTCTGCCCGGCCTGCTGGTAGGTGACGCTGGTGAAGGCGGGGGACCAATTCTGTCCCTGGTGGTGGCCGGACAGTCCGGGCATGCCCATCCAGCCGGTACGGGCCTCCGGCACCAGCGAAGTCCGTACGGGCACGTCGACGGTGTTGTCCGGCCGGGGGCGCAGCTCGGCCGCGAGGTGCGCCAGAGCTTCGTCGTCGAGCACGCCCAGGTCCGGCCCCCAGTGCAGGATGGCGGGCAGGGCGTCGGACGGGCATTCGATGACCACGGACACGCCGGCGGCCCTGAAGTGAAGGATCTGCATGAACGGCTTTCTGTGAGGCGAAGTGGAGGTCGTGCGCTGCGTCAGCCTTTCAGCCCTCCGCTGAGCAGGTCGAGTCGCCAGAAGCGCTGCAGGAGCAGCAGCAGGGCGATGAGCGGGATCACCGACACGGCGGCGCCCACGATGGCGATGCCGTACAGGGCGGGCTGGCCCGAGCCCTTGCTGAGCAGGGTGTAGAGGCCCACGGTGATCGGGAACTTCGTCTCGTCCGACAACATGATGTACGGCAGCAGGAAGTTGTTCCAGGTCCCGACGAACTGCAGCAGGAAGATCGTCACCATGCCCGGCATCATCATGGGCAGCCCGATCGAGGCGAGGATGCGATGCTCGCCGGCCCCGTCGATCCGGGCCGCCTCCATCGTCGCGTCGGGGACGGACGCCATCGCGTACACCCTTGCCAGGTAGATGCCGAACGGCGAGATGAGGCCGGGCAACAGGACCGACCAGTAGCCGCCCACCAGGCCGATCTCGGACATGATCAGGTATTGCGGGATGGCCAGCGTCATGCCGGGCACGAGGACGCCGGCCAGGATGGCGTAGAACAGGATGCTCCGGCCGCGGAACTCGTACTTGGCCAGGGCGTACCCGGCCAGCGTCGAGATCAGGGTCGAGACCGCGGAGCCGGCGACCGCGTACAGGGTGCTGTTGGCCGCCCACCGCAGGTAGAGGCCGCCCCCGTAGGTGAACAGATCGCCCAGGTTGTCCAGCAGGCCCGTTCCCGGGGCGAAGGTGAACGTCGAGAACAGCTCGCCGCTCGACTTGGTCGAGGCCACGAGCACCCAGGCGACGGGCACCAGGCAGTAGACCGAGCCGAGGAGCAGGACGAGAGTGGGAAGGATCTGGGCGCGCCGGTGCGGGAGCACGTGGCCGGCGGCACTCACTGCATGCCTCCGAAGGCGCGCCTCTGGGTGACCTTCAGGAGCACGACCGAGAGCACGAGGGTGCCTGCGGCCAGCAGGACGGAGGCGGCCGAGGCCAGCGGCAGGTCGTCCCTGATGAAGGCGTTGCGGTAGATGTGCATCAAGGGCACCCAGTCCTGAGAGATCTCCGTGGTCATGGGTCTCACGGTGGTCGGTTCGCCGTACACCTGTAGCGTTCCGATCAGCGCGAACAGCCCGGTGAGCACCAGCGCGGGCGCCACCAGCGGGATCTTGATCCGCCAGGCGATCTGCCACTCGGAGGCTCCGTCGATGCGCGCCGCGTCGTACAGCTCCGACGGGATGCCGCGCAGCGAGGTGAAGATAATGATCATGTTGAAGCCGACGCCGCCCCACACCGCGATGTTGGCCAGCGACGGGTAGATGCCGCCCGCCCCCAGGAACGGGATCTCGCCCAGTCCCAGCTCCCGGGTCAGGTAGCTGAACGGGCTGGTCGAGGGCAGGTACATGAAGCCCCACAGCAGCGAGGCCGTCACGCCCGGGACGGCGTACGGGATGAAGATCGCGGTGCGCGAGAACCTCCTGGCCCGCGACCCGGCGTGGTCGAGGAGCAGCGCGAACAGCAGCGCCGGCCCGAGGGTGAGCGGCACGCTGAACAGGCCGTAGAGGGCGAGCCTGCCGAAGCCGGCGAAGAACTCGGGGTCGGTGAGCGTGCTGACGTAGTTGTCGAGCCCGACGAAGGCCTCCTCGCGCGTGCCGAAGACGCCCTTGCCGGTCAGCCGCAGGCCGCGCGCACTGAGGTAGATCGCGTAGCCGATGGGGATCGCCAGGAAGGCCAGGAAGAGCAGCACGGCGGGCGCGACGAACAGGTACGGCGCCCGGGATCTGCGCTCGGCCCCGGTCACGGCGGTCATGGGCCCGCGACCTTGAAGCCGGTGGCCTTCATGTCCTGCACCACGAGGTTGTGCGTCTTGGTCAGCGCGTCCCTCAGCGGAGTGTGGTTCTTGATCGCGGCGGAGAGGGCGTCCTGGTACGCGCTCTTGGCGGTGTTGACGTTCGGACCCCAGCTGATGTGCGGGATCGTGCGCTGGGCCGCCTTCGTGGCGATGTCCCAGTAGTCCTTCTGGTTCGCCGTCAGCTTGGGCGGCGGACTGCTGCTCGCGGCCTTCTGCCCGGCCAGCGACGCCGGGTACTCACCCAGGGAGATCTGGACGTCGTACGCCGTCTTGTTGGTGTTCATCCACTTGGCGAACGTCGCCGCGGCCTCGGGATGCTTGGAGGCCTTGGTGACGGTCAACGCGGAGCCGCCCTGGAAGGCCACCCGGTCGTCGCCCGCCTTCCACTGGGGGAGAGGCGCGATGGCCCAGTCGCCCGCCTGCTTCTCCGCGATCCCGTACAGCACTCCCGGCGCCCACAGGGCGCTCGGCCAGGTGAGGATCTTGCCCTTGTTCAGCTTGTTGTTCCACTCGGGGGTGAGCAGCGGCTCCGCCTTGACGAGGTCCTTGTCGATGAGCCCCTGCCAGAAGTCGGCCACCTCAAGGGAGGCCTGGTCGGCGATGCCCACCGTCCACGTCTGGTCCTGGACCTTCCACCAGGAGGCGCCGGCCTGCTGGGCCAGCCCGGCGAAGTTGCCGAACTCCGCCGGCGCGAAGGTCGCGAGGTAGGCCTCCGGGTCCTTCTTGCGCACGTCCGCCGCGACCTTCGCGAAGTCCTGCCAGGTGGCGGGCGGCTCGATCTTCAGCTCCTGGAAGCGCTTGTTGTTGTAGACCAGGACCATCGGGCCGACGTCCTGCGGCACTCCGTAGACGGCGCCGTCGAAACTGGTCAGGTTCCACACTTCCGGGCTGAAGGCATCCTTGATGTCGCCGGTGTACGCGGAGATGTCGGCCAGTGCCCCGGCCACGATCAGGGAAGGCAGGGTGTCGTATTCCATGCAGGCGGCGTCGGGGCCGTTGCCTGCCCGGTTCGCCGTGAGGAGCTTGGTCGCCGTGTCCGTGCCGCCTCCCACGTCGGTGTGTTTGACCTGGATGTTCGGGTGGGCCTTGTTGAACGCCTCGACGTTGGCCTTCTGGGGCGAGCCCCAGCACCAGAACTCCAGCGTGACCGGCCCGGTGTTCGCCGCCGGCGTGCCGGCGCCCCCGGGCGTGCCCGAGGAGCAGGCAGCCAGGACGGCGGCCGTGCCGAGCGCCGCGATGGAGCCGCCGAGCCTTGAGATACGCATCCGTGCCTCCTTCACTGCGAAGCGACCTGGCTTCGCAACAAAGCCAACCTAGAGACAAGGTGAGAGCTATGTCACTACCTATCCGCACTTTTCAGGGATTCTGCGGTGCAGATGCGACAGTCGGATGGACATGCTAGTTTCGCGACAAAGCCAACGTGGGAGGGCCGGAGCCTGATGGAGCTTGAGTCCGGGAGCTGGTCCGGCATGTGGGACGACCTGCCCGACGCGGCGCGCTCCATCGTCAAGGAGCTGATCATCCACGGCCCCGCGTCCAGGACCGCGCTGGCCAGGACCCTGCGCCTGTCGACCGGCAGCCTGACGAGACTGACCAAGCCCATGGTCGACGCCGGACTCCTCGTCGAGGGCGACGTGGTGCACGACCCGGTCAACGGCCGCCCGACCCGCCCCCTGGACGTGGCCGCGGGCGAGCACCGTTTCTTCGGCGTCAAGCTGACCGCGGACCACGTCCACGCCGTCGTCACCGACCTGCGCGCCCAGATCGTCGCGGCCCGCGACGAGCCGATCTCCGACCACACTCCCGAGGCCGTGTGCCGCCAGGCCAGGCGGCTGCTCGACGAGCTGTCCGGCGGCGGGAAACCGCCCGTCGGCGCCGGTGTCACGCTCGGCGGCGACGGGCGCTCGGCGGTCCAGCTCGGCGGTGGGCGACTGGTCGACTCGTCGTATCTCGGCTGGCGGCGGGTGCCGTTCAAGTCGCTGCTGGAGCAGGCTCTGGGCATCCCGTGCGTGGTCAAGAGCGACGTGGCGGCGCTGGGCCACCAGCATCACTGGTTCGGGGCGGCCCGCGGGTTGCGCGACTTCGCGCTCGTCTCGATCGGGGCGGGGATCGGTTACGCCCTCGTCGTGCACGACCACCTGGTGGCCGCGACCGAGGCGGACCTCGGCATGTTCGCCCACCTGGTGCTGAACGGCGGCGGGCCGATGTGCCCGGAAGGCCACCGCGGCTGCGCCGCCGCGTACCTGTCCAGTGAGTCGATCGTGACCGCCGCCGGACAAGGCCTTCGGCGAGCGGTGACGTACGACGAGGTGATGCGCCTGGCCGCGGGAGGGGACAAGGTGTGCCTCAGCGTCGTCGGCGAGGCCGCGGACGCTCTCGGCAGGCTCATCGCGCACATCGCGACGCTCTCCATGGTCAAGAGGGTGATCGTGGCCGGCGAAGGCGTCGAGCTGGCCCGCGTCGCCAAGGACGACCTCTACCGGGCCCTGAGCGCGAACCGGCGCGGCGTGCCGGACTCGGCCGACGTGATCATCGAGGCGGACGACTTTCGCGAATGGGCCCGCGGCGGCGCGGTGGTCGCCATCCAGAGCTTCGTCACCGGCAGCGACTAGACCGCGCGACCCCCTCGTGCGCCAGGCGCGGGTCAATCTCGCCACCGGGGGGTCTTCGCCTGATCCCTGGCTGCGTGAGCGGCCCGCGATCCGTCATCGCACCGCCGGAGCCGGTGGCGCACAATGGAGCAAGCCGCCTCAACCCGGACCTCGGGTACGGGGTGTGGCCCCACCCCCTCCAGCTGCGAACGCCCCGTACAGGACGGATTCGATGTCAGATTCAGAGTTCCCCCTCGTCCAGTTCATGAGGGAGGGTTTCGACCCGGTGGCGGAGCTTGCCCGCATCCGTAGCGAGCATCCGGTCTTCCCCATGGAGATCCCGGGCGGCCAGACCGTGTACCTGGTCACCCGCTACCACGACGTGCGGTCCGTGCTGGGGGACCACGAGCGGTTCAGCAACGACTTCGGCAACGTGATCGGGCTCGGCTCCAACCAGGAGGACCCGGGCGGCCTCGGCTTCCGCGACCCGCCCGAGCACACGCGGCTGCGCCGCTATCTCACGCCCGAGTTCACCATGCGCCGCCTGCGCCGGCTGGAGCCGCGCATCGAGGCCATGGTCGAGGAGTACCTCGACAGGATGGAGGCCGCGGGCTCACCGGCCGACCTGGTCGAGTCGTTCGCGCTGCCCATCCCGTCGCTGGTGGTGTGCGAGCTGCTCGGCGTGCCGTACGAGGAGCGCGCCGACTTCCTGCGGATCAGCACCAACCGCTTCGACCTCACCGCCGGCCCCGAGGCGTCCCTGCAGGCCGTCAACGACGCGATGACGTACCTCACCGACCTCGTCGCCCGCGAGCGGCTCGATCCCGGCGACGGCCTGCTCGGCCGGCTGCTGCGCGAGCACGGCGACGAGCTCGACGACCGCACGCTCGCCAGCATGGCCGACGGCCTGCTCACCGGCGGCCACGACACCAGCACCAGCATGCTGTCGCTCGGCACCCTCTGGCTGCTGGAGAACCCCGAGCAGGCGGCCAAGGTGCGCGAGGTGGACGGCCACGTCAACGAGGTGGTCGAGGAGCTGCTGCGTTACATGACGGTCGTGCAGGTCGCCTTCCCGCGCTTCGCCCGCGAGGACCTGGAGCTGTACGGCCACACCGTCAAGAAGGGGGAGATGGTCCTCTGCTCCCTGACCGCCGCCAACCGCGACCCGAGCCTCGGCGACGACATGGACGAGGTCAAGCCGTACCGTGACACGGCCGGCTCCCACCTGGCCTTCGGCCACGGCATCCACCGCTGCATCGGCGCGCCGCTCGCCCAGATGGAGATGCGCATCGCGTTCCCCGCGCTGCTGCGCCGATTCCCCGGCCTGCACGTGGCCGGCGAGGTGCCGTTCAGGGCGCTGTCCATCGTCCACGGCGTGGAGAAGCTACCCGTCGCCTGGTAATCGGGTTACGTTCACAAGTGTGAACGAGCCCGCCATCGACCTGACCGCGGTGAGCGCCGTCGTGTTCGACACGGACGGCGTGGTCACCGACACCGCACAGAGCCACGCGGCCGCCTGGAAACACGTCTTCGACGCCTTCCTGCGCGGCCGCTCCGCGCCCTTCGACATCAGGGACGACTACCTGCGCCACGTCGACGGCCGGCCGCGCCTCGACGGGATCCGCACGTTCCTCGCCTCGCGCGGCCTGGAGCTGGCGGAGGGCTCGCCCGACGACGAGCCGGGCGAGCCGACCATCCACGGGCTCGGCCGGGCCAAGGACCGGCTGTTCGTCGCCCAGGTGGACAAGTACGGCGTCGCCGCCTTCCCCTCCACGGTGGCGCTGCTTCACGAGCTGCGCCACAGGGGCGCGCGCACCGCGGCCGTCTCAGCCAGCCTGCACGGCCGCAAGCTGGTCACCTCGGCGGCCGTCACCCACCTGTTCGACGTGCTCGTCGACGGCCACGACGCCGCCCTGATGAACCTGCCCGGCCCGCCCGACCCGGCCCTGTTCCTGGAGGCCGCCCGCCGGCTGGCCGTGCCCCCGGCGCGCACCGCCGTGGCCGAGGCGGCGCTGCCGGGCGTGGAGGCCGCCCGCAAGGCCGGCTTCGGCCTGGTCGTCGCGGTCGGTCGCCCCGCACCGGAGCAGGGGGCGGAGCAGGCGAGCCGCGGTGAGGAGCTGCGCGAGCGCGGCGCGGACGTGGTCGTGGCCGACCTGGACGAGCTCACCGTGCGCGGGAGGGTCCTACCCTTGAGCACGTGACCGTGCTCATCGACCCCCCGAACTGGCCCGGCCCGCGCGGCCTCATGTGGTCGCACCTCGTCAGCGATCACTCCCTGGAGGAGCTGCACGCCTTCGCCGCGCTGCTCGGGGTGCCGGGGCGCGCCTTCGACCGCGACCACTACGACGTGCCGGAGACGGTCCACGGGCGGGCCGTCGAGCTCGGGGCCCAGGCGGTCAGCTCGCGGGAGCTGCTGCGCCGCCTGATCGACTCGGGCCTGCGCCGCCGCAAGCGCCGCGGTCCCGTGCCCCCGGCTGATCAGGCGACCGGGTTCATCACCGTCCGTGATCACCGGTTCCAGGGATCCGATGCCCGGAGACCGGGCACCTCGAGGAAAGGTGAACGATGACGGACGCCCGACCCCCACAGTCCCCGGTTCCGGACGATGACGTGGACCAGGCCCTGGCCCTTGTCCTGAGGGAGATCGGCGCAGCCTCGTTCACGCTCGCCCTTCACGACGCGTTGAGCATGGCTCGGCGCGGTGACCTCCGGCGACTCGCCACCTGCTTGGAGGCGATGACGCCTGGCCGGCTCGCCGAGGTGGCCGCCGCCGCGCGGCTGCTCAGCGCCGAGGCCGAGCAGGCGCTCGTCAGGAGGGGCTCGTAACGGCCGGGCGTCACTCACCGGCCCGCGGGAGGAGCGGCCGCTCGCCGTCAGCGCAGGCCACGCTGGTACGGGTCACGGGAACCGGCCTGGGGATCTCGGCGCTTGCCCCGGCGTCAGCGGGGACGCTGCCGTGGGTGAGCCCCACGGCAACGCCCCCAGGTTCGCTATCGGCGCTGGAGATGAGGCTTGCTGGGATCGGGTGTTTCCGCTGATCCGCCGGTCGTGTTGACTGGTGGGTGATCAGTCGGCGCAGCTTGCGCCGCTGTCACCGTGAGGGGGTCGCGATGACCCTGGGTGCAGAAGGGACGAACGTCGCCGCGCGCGCCGGTCCGAACGGCCAGGAGCCGCGCTGCGATCACATCGACCTGCTCCCGGCCGTGGAGCCCGGGAAACACGAATGCACGCAGTGTCTGGCCCAGGGCCGGGCCTGGACGCGCCTGCTGATGTGCCTGACCTGCGGGTGGGTGGCCTGTTCCGACGATTCGCACGGCGGCCACGCCCGCGCCCACTACCAGGAGACCGACCACCCGGTGGCGGCCGCCCTGGAACCACGCTCGACCTGGCGCTGGTGCTACGTCCACCGGCGGAGCGTGTGAGCGAGATGAGAGAGATTCCGTGACCATCGCTGAACAGCCGGCGAGACACCGGCAGGACTATGACGGGGCCTCACCGTTCCCCGGGGCGGAAGACCACGCCCCGGCCGGCCGGGGCCAGGTGGCGCTGATGACGGCGATCGTCGTGCTGCCGTTCATCGCGCTCGGCATCGCGATCTTCCTGGCATGGGGGCGGGGGATCGCGCTCGCAGACCTGCTGCTGGCCGCAGGCTTCTACGCCGTGAGCGGGCTGGGGGTGACGGTCGGGTTCCACCGGCTGATCACCCATGGCTCGTTCACCGCCCGGCCATGGCTGCGGGTGGTGCTGGGAGTGGCCGGGTCGATGAGCTTCCAGGGCAACGTCATCGACTGGGTGGCGGTGCACCGCCGCCATCACGCCTTCACCGACCGGCCGGGCGATCCGCACTCTCCTTACCGGTACGGCACCAGCCTGCGCGGGCAGCTTCGGGGGCTTGCCCACGCCCATCTGGGCTGGATGTTCACCGACGACACGACCTCAGCTGAGCGCTACGCCCCGGACCTGCTGGCCGACCCGGCCATGGCCCGGGTGGCGCGCGCCTTCCCCGCGCTGTGCGCGTTGTCGCTGGCGCTGCCGTTCCTGGCCGGCTGGACGATCACGGGCACCCTGTACGGCGGGCTGACCGCCTTCCTGTGGGCCGGCCTGGTCCGCATCGCGCTGTTGCAGCACGTCACATGGAGCGTCAACTCCCTGTGCCACGTCATCGGCAGCAGGCCGTTCAGGACCCGCCGCCACGACCGCTCCACCAACCTGTGGCCCCTGGCCCTGCTGTCCTTCGGCGAGAGCTGGCACAACGGCCACCACAGCGAGCCCACTTGCGCCCGTCACGGCCTCGGGCGCGGCCAGATCGACCCGTCCGCCGGCCTGATCCGCCTGTTCGAACGGCTGGGCTGGGCCACCGACGTGCACTGGCCCGATCCGGGCCGCATCCAGCGCCGCCGCGCCGAACCCCTCCGGCAAGCCCGCGCCCCGTCCCGGGAGTGACCCGTGTCCCTTACGGGCCGCCCCTGGCATGGCCCGAGCGGTCATCGGTTCGGGTGATAACCGGAGCCGATGACGCTCGTTTCCCCCTGCCGGGCCGGGGAGCACACTGAGGCTCCAAGCCGCTGATCGCGGCGATTATCCGCCCGCACGAGGTCATGGCCGCCTTGGGGTTCCCCCGGGCGACGGCCGAGCCGGGCGGTGAAGGGAAAGCGCGATGAGCATGAGATGGGAAATCGGCAACAAGCTCCAGGCTCTCAAGGGCTGGGCCAGGCAGCGCCTCGGCCGCACCACCGGCGACCGGAGCCGGCAGAGCGCGGGCAGGGCCGATCGGGTCGCGGGCAACCTGAAGCAGGCCGGTGGAAAGATCAAGGACGCCTTCAGACGTTGATCCCTCTTCGGCGGGCCGCTCCGGCGGGCCCAGGCCGCGAGCCGCAGCCCCGTGAGAGCCAGAACCTTCCCCGGGGCTCCACATCGCATGAGGAAACCTAAAGTGGTGGAAGACGGCCCGGTTCGGTGCCGCCCAGTCGGGGGAGGGGGCGGGCATGGAGCTACGTCAGCTGCGCTATTTCGTAACGCTGACTGAGGAGCTGCACTTCGGCCGGGCCGCGGCCCGGGAGCACATCGTCCAGTCCGCCCTGAGCCAGCAGGTGCAGCGGCTCGAACGCGAGCTGGGGGTGCGGCTGCTGGACCGCAGCACCCACCACGTCGACCTGACCCCGGCCGGCGCCGCCTTCCTCGTCGAGGCGCGTCAGATCCTCGACCACGTGAGCCGGGCCACGCAGGCCGCACGCAACGCCGTGGCGTCATCACCCACACTCCGCGTCGGCATCATCGACGCGGGTTACGACACCATGCCGCAGATCCTCCGCGAGCTCCAGCGCGGTCATCCGGAGATCACGATCCACCAGGTCGAGGCGAGCACCCCCGAGCAGTACCGGCAACTGTCCGACGGCCGCCTCGACATCGGCATCGGACCCGCCTCCGCGACCCTGACCGTGGTGACGTCCAGGCTGATCCGGCTCGATCCGCTCGGCGTGCTGGTACCCGAGGGCCACCGCTTCGCGGGCATGGACGGCGTACCCGTCGCCGCCCTGGCCGACGAGCTTCTGCTGCTCGGCGAGGAAGAGCAGACGCCGGAGCTCAACCGGTTCGTCGTCGAGCTGTGCCGCTCGACCGGATTCGCGCCCACCCTCTACGAGGGAACCGTCGAGAGCACCCGCGCCGCCGCCGACCTCGTGCTCCAGCACCGCTGCGTGCACTGCGTCCCCTCCTCCTTCCGCAGCTCCAACCGGCCGGGCACCATCTGGCGGCCCCTGACCGAGCCCGTCACGCACTACCGCTGGTCGCTCCTGTGGCACGACGCCAACCCCTCGTCCCACCTCGCCGCCGTCATCAACAGCGCGAGACAACTCGCTCAACGGCTCGGCTGGCTGCGACCCGCGGAGCCGGGACCGTTCGCGGACGTTCCCCAGCTTCTGCGCCAGGGCGACGAGATCGCCTGAGGACGCGTGAACGGAGAAGCCCTGAGCTCTAGCCCGCCGACAGGGACTCCAGCTCGGCGCGCAGGTTCGCGCGCGCCCGCTCCTCCCACAGCTCGTACGCCACGGGGGTCCGGTACAGCCGCGGCGCCGCCAGCAGCCGCCCCAGCACGGCGGCCCGGCCCGCCCTGAACGGCTCGTCGGCCACGTGCGCGTACTCCTGCCGGACGCGCGCCGCGTACTCGTCGTACGCCTGCCGGCTCGGGGAGCCCAGCACCGCCAGGTCGGCGTCGCACAGCACCTCCCCGTTCGCGTCGCCCGGCGCCACCCGGTCGTGGGCGGCCGTCAGCCGTACCAGCCGGGCCACCTCGGCGACCCGCGCGGGCGGCACCCCGCACCGGGGCAGCCGGGCCTGGGCGAGCTGGGCGCTGCGCTCCTCGTCCCAGCCGGGCCGGCCGTCGTACACGGCGTCGTGGAACCACAGGGCCAGGCGCACCGCGACGGGATCGTCCGCCGCGCCCGCGAGCCGGTCGGCGGCGGCCAGCACGGCGGTCAGGTGGTCGAGCGTGTGGTAGCGGCGGTGCGGCTCGCTCCAGCGGGCCACCAGCTCCGCCCGGGTCGCCAGCGCCGCGGGGGAGCGGCCCGCCAGCTCCGTCCAGCCGTCGTCCATGCGCCTCATCCTAGGAGTGTCCTGGCGGACGGACTCGGGCTCGGCGGTCGGTCCTCTTCGCGGCCGCCGCCGCCGAGCCGCTCCATCGCGAGCGCCGACTCTTACGAGGACGCGTACTGCGCCGCGTACTCCCGCGACGGCGGGATCGGTGTGATCACGTCCACCAGGACGCCGTTCGGGTCGGCGACGATGAAGTGGCGCTGGCCGAAGTCCTCGTCGCGCAGCGGCAGTTCGGGTGCCAGGCCCTCGCGGACGACCAGGCGTTCCCACTCGGCGTCGACGTCCTCGACCTCGAAGTTGATCAGGAGTCCCGCGACCGGTCGGCGGTAGGCGGGGGGAAGCGTCGCGTGCTCATGGTCGAGCAGGGCGAGCTCGTACGGTCCCCGGCGCAGGCTGACGTACCAGTCGGCCTCGAAGGTCACCTCGTAACCGAACAACCGGACGTAGAAGTCCTTGGACGCGGCGAGATCGGCCGTGCACAGCACCGGATACACGCTGCTCAGCCTCATGTGCTTCCTCCTCATCCGTTCACATACCAGCGGTATGCGGGAGTACGCTATTTGAGATACCGTCGGTATGTCAAAGGGGATAGAGTGACCAGGACGGAGCAGAAGGAACGCACCCGCCGCACCTTGCTCGCCACGGGCAGGCGCCTGTTCGCGGCCAAGGGCTATGCCGGGGTGGGGCTGGCGGAGATCGTCGGCGAGTCCAGCGTCACCAAGGGCGCCCTCTACCACCACTTCAGCGGCAAGACCGACCTCTTCCGTGCCGTGCTGGAGGAGGTGCAGCGCGAGGTGGCCGACCGGGTGGCGGCGGCGGCCGACGCGCAGGGCGACCCGTGGGCGCAGCTGAAGGCGGGGTGTGCGGCGTTCGTCGCGGCCGGCGCCGATCCGGAGGTGCAGCGGATCATGCTGATCGACGGTCCCGCCGTGCTCGGCTGGAACGAGTGGCGCGCGATCGACGAGGCGACCAGCGTCCGGCACCTGACCGACGCCCTGACCGCCCTCGTCGTGGACGGGGCCATCCCCGCCCAGCCAGTCGCGCCGCTGGCCCGCTTGCTGTCGGGCGCGATGAACGAGGCCGCCCTGTGGGTGGCGCAGTCCGCCCCGGCCGAGCTGGCCGACACCCAGGCGGCGTTGTCGCGCCTGCTCGATGCCCTGCGCGGCTAGAGCACATCGGGAATGTCAGCACACGTCCAGGAACGCGGTCACCCCTTCTTGGTCGATGAACCCTCTGTCGGAGACCTCTTTGCTCACGGCCACGACACGCCGTTGATCACATACTTCGGGACAGGCTCCAGAGGGCCCGTCCCGGCTCGCCGCCGTGCGGCCGTCAGCGGGTCAGCTCGGCGGAGGGGCCGCCGGGCACGCGGGTGCGGCCCAGGTCGGCGCGGCGACCGGCGGCGGCCCCGTCGTGGTAGCCGGTGCCGCTCATCCGGGGCACCGTCACCCGGATCCGCGGGTAGCGCGCCGCGACCGCCCGCTCCACCTCCGCCCGCCGGTCGGCCAGCATCAGGGCCGTGCCGGCGCCCGCCGGGTTCCCGTCGAGGTGGTCGGCCTCCGCCCGCTCCTCGGCCTCGCGCAGCAGCCGGTACACCTCGTCGGCGAAGCCGAGCATCCACGAGCGGCGGTAGGCGCGGGCCGCGACGGCCTCGGCCGGCGGGCGGGTGCGCCCCAGACCGGAGGCCATCTGCAGCAGCAGCGACGTGGCCAGCAGGTCGGCCCGCTCCAGGTCGGCGGCGAAGCCGAAGATGTGGACCCGGTGCCCGCCGTCACCGCGCCCGATGAGCAGCGGCCGGCAGCGCACGGCCTGTGCGACCAGCCCGACGAGGCGCGCCTTCTCCCGCGCCCACGGGGCGGGCAGGGTGACGATCCGGTCGCCGGGCGCCTGGCGCGGCTCATCGGGGTCGAGGGCGTCGATGCCGTACTTGGCCATGAGCGCCGAGGCCGCCGCCATGAACGTGGCGCGTTCGTGCTCGTTGTCGGTGCGTTCGGCCTTGGCCAGGAGCTTCCTGACCCGCTCCAGCGTGCGCTCCCTCAACCGGCCCCCCGCGCCCTCAGGACTTGGCCAGCACCCGCCCGTCGGCGCCGAGGGCCGGGAAGGCTCCTGTGTCGACGATGCCGTGCTGCTGGTACAGAGCCTCGATGAGGGCGTGCGCCTCCGGCTCCAGCTTCCACAGGGCACGATACTGGCGCGCGGTGGCCAGCGAGATGCCGATCTGCTGCGCGATGTCGATCGTGCGCGGCACGATGCCCTTGGCGATCTGCCGGTCCCAGTAGTCGCGGGCGGCCCGCATGAGCGCGGCCCGCTGGGCGGTGTCGACGACCTGCGGGGTGGCGTCGAGCACGGTGACGTCCTCGTCCTCGTCCTCGACCAGCTCGGCCAGCGCGGGCGGCAGGGCGGGACGGGCGGGGACGGGATGGTGGTCGGCGTTCGGCTCCCACGGCACGCGCGGGTCGGCGTCGATGAGCGCCGTGGTGTTGTACAGCGCGGCGATCTGGGCGAGCAGCGCCTCCTGGCGGGCCGGGTCGACGGCCAGGCCGGTGTGCTCGACGGCCTGGTCCATGGCCTTGTCGAGCCGGGCGAGCGCGGCGCGCAGCTTGCGCTCCGACGCCCCGCCCTCGCGCAGCGCCTTGGCCTTCTTGGCGGCAAGCGCGACGCGGGTGAGCCGCCGGTGCGCGTCCACCTCGCTCGCGGTGCGGTCGCTCACCTCGGCCAGCCCCATGCGGACGAGCAGCCGCTCGGGGGTGAGCCGCCAGTTGATGCGGCCGGTGCCGCGGATGCGGTGCCGCTCGATGGCCATGCCGCGCTCCCACAGCCAGGCGGCGACCAGCGGCGCGGCGAGCCGGAAGAGCGCCTCGGGCAGGCTGCGGGCGTCCATGCTGGACAGCACCGCCGTCAGGCACGTCAGCGCCCACACGGCGATGCCGTCGATGCCGGCGGAGAAGTTCTCGCGCATGTTGCGGCGGGCGCGCACGGCCGAGGTGATGATGGCCACCTCGATGAACGCGAACAGCAGCAGCCGCAGCGGCCCGTCGAGACCGAGCACGTCACCGGAGAAGCGCCACATGCCCTGCGCCGACACGCCGGTCGCGATGGACGCGGCCACGACCGTCAGGATGTCCTCGACGGGACGCGGCGCGACGTAGCGGGCGACCAGGAACGCGCCGGCCCGCCACGCCACGCGGACCAGCAGGAACGCCAGGCCCAGGGCGGCCAGGACCAGCAGCGCGATGACAGCGGTGGCGAACGGCTTTTCCGTGACGAAGGCGGCTATTTCCTCGAATGTGGGCATCAGTCACTGTCCGTGGGGGGCTACATACTCCGGCGGTCCAACGACGAGATCATTGCAGAATGTCGCCATCTTGTACGCCAAACAGCCGCTGCCGCCCCATTTTGCCCATGTTTATCGAAGCTTGTCATGCATCCCGTCAGCCTCAGGCCCCGGCGAGCGTCTCCGAGACGAGCGCCCGCGCCTCCTGCTGGACCTCGGCCAGATGCTCCGGCCCCCGGAACGACTCCGCGTAGATCTTGTAGACGTCCTCGGTGCCCGACGGCCGCGCCGCGAACCAGGCGCTCTGCGTGGACACCTTCACCCCGCCGAGCGCCGCGTCGTTGCCCGGGGCCCGCGTCTGCACCGACGTGATCGGCTCCCCGGCCAGGGCCGTGGCCGTCACCTGGTCGGCCGACAGCCTGCCCAGCACCGCCTTCTCCTCGCGGGTGGCCGGCGCGTCCACCCGGGCGTAGGCGGGCTCGCCGTAGCGGGAGGTCAGCTCGCGGTAGCGGGCGCTCGGCGACTCGCCCGTGACGGCCGCGATCTCCGAGGCCAGCAGCGCCAGGATGATGCCGTCCTTGTCGGTCGTCCACACCGACCCGTCGCGGCGCAGGAACGACGCCCCCGCGCTCTCCTCGCCGCCGAACCCGAGCGACCCGTCCAGCAGCCCCGGCACGAACCACTTGAACCCGACCGGCACCTCGAACAGCCGCCGCCCCAGCGACTCGGCCACCCGGTCGATGATCGAGCTGCTCACCATCGTCTTGCCCACCCCGGCGCCCCGCGGCCAGCCGTCGCGGTGGGCGTACAGGTAGGAGATCGCGACCGCGAGGTAGTGGTTGGGGTTCAGCAGCCCGCCGTCGGGCGTCACGACGCCGTGCCGGTCGGAGTCGGCGTCGTTGCCGGTCGCGATGTCGAAGCGGTCGCGGGCGTCGATCAGCGACGCCATCGCGTACGGCGACGAGCAGTCCATGCGGATCTTGCCGTCCCAGTCGAGCGTCATGAACCGCCACGTCGGGTCCACCAGCGGGTTGACCACGGTCAGGTCCAGCCGGTGCCGATCGGCGATCTCGCCCCAGTAGGCCACGCTCGCCCCGCCCAGCGGGTCGGCGCCGATCCGCACCCCGGCCGCGCGGATCGCGTCGAGGTCCACCACCGACGGCAGGTCGTCCACGTACGCGCCGAGGAAGTCGTGGCGGCCCGCCTCCCGCCGCGCCCTGGCGTACGGCACGCGGCGCACCCCGGCCAGGCCGCCGGCCAGCAGCTCGTTGGCCCGGTCCTGGATCCACGAGGTGGCGCCGGTGTCGGCCGGTCCGCCGTTCGGCGGGTTGTACTTGAAGCCGCCGTCGGCCGGCGGGTTGTGCGACGGCGTGACCACGATCCCGTCGGCCAGGCCGGACGAGCGGCCGCGGTTGTGGGTGAGGATCGCGTGCGAGACGGCCGGCGTCGGCGTGTAGCCGTCGCGGGAGTCCACCAGCACCTCCACCCCGTTGGCCACCAGCACCTCCAGCGCCGACACCTGGGCCGGCTCGGACAGCGCGTGCGTGTCCGCGCCGAGGTACAGCGGCCCGTCGGTGCCCTGCGCCGCGCGGTACTCGCAGATCGCCTGGGTCGTGGCCACGATGTGGTCCTCGTTGAAGGCGGTGTTGAGCGCCGACCCGCGGTGCCCGGACGTGCCGAACGCCACCCGCTGCCCCACCTCACCGGGGTCCGGGTGCAGCGCGTAGTAGGCGGTGACCAGCCGGGCGACGTCGACGAGGTCGGCGGGCTGAGCGGGCTGTCCGGCGCGATCGTGGGTCATGTTCCCACCTTACAAACGCCTCCGGCGCGCCCCCCGGCGATCTCCCGTGTCGCGCGGCGGACCGTCCCGGTCCCCGCGGTTAGACTCGCGATCACCAGACCAGAATGGAGCTCGGTGGCCATGCGCATCGGATTGTTGCTGAACGAGACCACGGGACCGGATCCGCTCAAGGACCTGGGCGACAGCATCGCCGCGGCGCGCGACGACGGCTTCGCCTCGGCGTGGCTCTCGCACATCTTCGGCCTCGACGCGCTCACCGCCCTGGCCGTCGCGGGCGCCCGCACGCCCGGCATCGAGCTCGGCACCGCCGTCGTGCCGACCTACCCGCGCCACCCGGCCGCGCTCGCCCAGCAGGCGATGACCGCCAACGCCGCGCTCGGCGGGCGGCTGGTGCTCGGCATCGGCCTGTCCCACCAGGTCGTCATCGAGAACATGTTCGGCTACAGCTTCGAGCGCCCGGCCCGCCACATGGCCGAGTACCTCGACATCCTGCTGCCCGCCGTCCGCGGCGAGCACGTCCGCGCCGAGGGCGAGACGCTGAAGGCCGACATCCGGCTGAGCACCCCCGGAGCCGGCCTGCCGGTCCTCATCGCCGCCCTCGCGCCGCGCATGCTCAAGCTGGCCGGCTCCCGCGCCGACGGCACCGTGCTGTGGATGACCGGCCCCAAGACCGTGACCGAGCACGTCGTGCCCGCCATCACCGCCGCCGCCGAGGAGGCCGGCCGCTCCCGGCCGCGCGTCGTCTGCATGCTGCCCGTCTGCGTCACCGACGACGCCGACGCCGCGCGCGCCCGCGCCGACGAGGTCTTCGCCACGTACGGCCAGCTCCCGTCCTACCGGGCCATGCTCGACAAGGAGGGCGTGTCCGGGCCCGGCGAGGTGGCCATCGTGGGCGACGAGGACTCCGTGCGCGGCCAGATCGAGGAGCTGCGCCGGGCCGGCGTGACGGACTTCGTGGCCTCGCCGTACTCCAAGCGCGACCGCACCCTCGCCCTGCTCCGCCGGCTCCTCTGACGGCGCGTCGGGGGCCCCGCCGGGAGGCGCCCGCCTAGACTTCCGCAAGGTGAAGCGCTTGCTGCATGGCATCGACGTGTCCAACTGGCAGGGCCGGGTCGACTGGGCCCACCACGCCGGGGAGGGCGTCGCCTTCGCCTTCGCCAAGGCCACCGAGGGCGGCGACTTCACCGACAAGTTCTTCAGCCGCAACTGGCAGGGCATGCGCGAGAACTGGGTCGTCTGCGGCGCCTACCACTTCGCCCGGCCCAAGGGCGACCCCGCCGAGCACGCCCGCCACTTCCTCGCCACGCTGCGCGAGGCCGGCGGGCTGCGCCGCGGCGACCTCATCGCGATCGACCTGGAGACCAGCGACGGCCTGCGGCCCGAGCAGGTCGCCCGGCACGCCCGCCGCTGGTGCCGCTACGTCGAGCGGCACGCGGGCATACGCCCGTTCGTCTACACGTTCCCGAACTTCGCGCACGGCGGCCACTGCGCCGGGCTCGGCGACTACCCGCTGTGGATCGCCAGCCCCAGCCATCCGCGCGGAGCGCCGCAGGTGCCGTCGCCGTGGGCGGAGTGGACGATCCACCAGTACTCCAGCCGGCCCGTGGACCGCAACGTGTTCGACGGCAGCCGCCAAGCACTGACCAGGCTGGGGTATCACCCGCGATAGCATCGGTGTCCATCACCGCCGGACGCCATCCGGGCCACCCGGCGCCTAGCATCAGGGAGCCACCGTGTCAGCCGAGTTGCACATCACCCGCGCCGGAGCCGAGCGTGTGGTGGCGGCCGGCACGACGGCCGGTGACGCGCTCGAGGCCGACGGCCGCACCGTCATCGCCGCCCGGGTCAACGGCGAGCAGCGCGACCTCGCCTGGGAGCTCGCCGACGGCGACGTGGTCGAGCCGATCGACATCTCCAGCGAAGAGGGCCGGGCCATCGTCCGCCACTCCACCGCCCACGTCATGGCGCAGGCGGTCCAGGAGCTGTTCCCCGACGCCAAGCTGGGCATCGGCCCGCCGGTCGACAACGGCTTCTACTACGACTTCGACGTCGAGCACGCCTTCCAGCCCGACGACCTCAAGCGCATCGAGAAGCGCATGCGGGAGATCGTCAAGGAGGGGCAGCTGTTCTCCCGCCGCCCCGTCGGCGACGACGAGGCGCGCCAGGAGCTCGCCGGCGAGCCGTACAAGCTGGAGCTCATCGGGCTCAAGGGCGGCGCCGCCGACGAGGAGTCCGTCGAGGTCGGCGCGGGCCAGCTCACCATCTACGACAACCTCGACGCCAAGAGCGGCGACCTGCGCTGGAAGGACCTGTGCCGCGGCCCGCACGTGCCGTCCACCCGGTCCATCCCCGCCTTCAAGCTCATGCGCTCCGGCGGCGCCTACTGGCGCGGCAGCGAGAAGAACCCGCAGCTCCAGCGCATCTACGGCACCGCTTGGGAGTCCCGCGACAAGCAGGACGAGTACCTCAAGCTGCTGGAGGAGGCCGAGAAGCGCGACCACCGCAAGCTCGGCGCGGAGCTCGACCTGTTCAGCTTCCCGCCGGAGCTGGGCAGCGGCCTGCCGGTCTTCCATCCCAAGGGCGGGATCATCCGCAAGGAGATGGAGGACTACATGCGCCGCCGGCAGGCCGAGGCCGGCTACGAGTTCGTCAACACCCCGCACATCACCAAGTCGTCGCTGTTCGAGACCTCCGGCCACCTGCCGTGGTACGCCGACGACATGTTCCCGGCCTTCGAGCTGGAGGGCACCGAGTACCGCGTCAAGCCGATGAACTGCCCGATGCACAACCTGATCTTCCGGGCGCGCGGGCGGTCCTACCGTGAGCTGCCGCTGCGGCTGTGCGAGTTCGGCTCGGTCTACCGCTACGAGAAGTCGGGCGTGGTCCACGGCCTGACCCGGGTGCGCGGCATGACGCAGGACGACTCGCACATCTACACCACCCGCGAGCAGATGGCCGACGAGATCAAGTCGCTGCTGCGGTTCGTGCTGAGCGTGCTGCGCGACTTCGGCCTGGACGAGTTCTACCTGGAGCTGTCCACCCGCGACGACTCCGACAAGTTCATCGGCGACCCGGCCGAGTGGGAGGAGGCCACCCAGGCGCTGCACCAGGTGGCCACCGAGTCGGGGCTGGAGCTGGTGGACGACCCGGGCGGCGCGGCCTTCTACGGCCCGAAGATCTCTGTGCAGGCCAAGGACGCGATCGGCCGCACCTGGCAGCTGTCGACCATCCAGCTCGACCTCAACCAGCCCAAGCGCTTCGGCCTGGAGTATCAGGCGGCCGACGGCAGCCGGCAGACACCCGTCATGATCCACCGGGCGCTGTTCGGGTCGATCGAGCGCTTCCTGGGCGTGCTGACCGAGCACTACGCGGGCGCCTTCCCGCCCTGGCTGGCCCCGGTCCAGGTGGTCGGCATCCCGATCGCCGACGCCCACGCCCCCTACCTGCAGGACCTCGCCAAGCGGCTGCGCGAGCGGGGCATCCGGATCGAGGTCGACACGGCCGACGACCGCATGCAGAAGAAGATCCGCAACGCGCAGAAGGCCAAGGTGCCGTTCATGCTGCTGGCCGGTGACGACGACATCGCCAACGGCGCGGTCTCGTTCCGTTACCGCAACGGCGAGCAGAAGAACGGCGTGCCGGTGGACGACGCGGTCGACGAGATCGTCTCCGCGGTGGAGCGCCGGATCCAGGTCTGATCCGCACGAGCGGGTGCGGCGAGCAGCGTAACCGGACGCCCGGCCGGAGTCATCCGGCCGGGCGTCCCGCGGCCGGCCACTACGATCAGCCGTATGCAGGAGGACGAGACGGAACTCGGGGTGCGGCTGCCTTCCCCCGCCCTGAGCCCGATGCGGGCGGTGCTGCGCCGGATGGCCGTCGCGCTGCTCATCCTGCTGGCGATGTACGCGCTGGTGCTGATCGACCTCGAAGGCTACCGCGACAACGCCGACGGAGCGGTGTCCCCGCTGGACGCCCTCTACTACGTCACGGTGTCGCTCTCCACGACCGGCTACGGGGACATCACGCCGGTCACCACCGAGGCGCGGGTCGTCAACATCGTGGCGGTCACGCCGCTGCGCATCGCGTTCCTCGTGGTGCTGGTCGGCACCACACTGGAGGTGCTCACCAAGCGCACGCGTGACGCCATCAGAATCCAGCGATGGAGAGCCAGATTGCGAGACCACACGGTGATCGTCGGCTACGGCACCAAGGGCCGGGCCGCCATCCGCACCCTGCTGGAGAGCGAGCGGCCCAAGGACTCGATCGTCGTGGTCGACCCGAGCAGGACGGCGATCGAGGAGGCCGCGGGTGACGGCTTCACCGGTGTCGTGGGCGACGGCACGCGCAGTGAGGTGCTCAGGCGCGCGAGCCTGGACACGGCCAGGGAGGTCATCATCGCCACCCAGCGCGACGACACCACGGCGCTGGTGACCCTGACCGCCCGCAGTCTCAACGAGACCGCCACGATCGTGGCCGCCGTGCGCGAGGCGGAGAACGACCCCCTGGTGCGGCAGAGCGGCGCCGACGTGGTGATCACCTCGTCCGACGCGGCCGGCCGCATGCTGGGCGTGGCCACCCAGAGCCCGGCGGTCAGCTCGCTGATCGAGGACTTCCTCGTCTACGGCAAGGGCCTCGACCTCTACGAGCGGGACGTGCGCGCCGGCGAGACGGACGGCCCCCCGCAGGCGGCCGGCGAGATCGTGCTGGCCGTGGTGCGCGGCCGCGAGATCCTGACCTACGCCGACCCGCGCGCCGCCACGCTCCAGGCGGGCGACCGGCTGGTCGTCATCCGGGTCCACTCTCCGGAGTAGCGGCGACGCGGCGAGCCGGGGCGTTCGGCGGCCACGGGAAGGGGCGCATCCGGGAGGGAGCCCTATGCTGCTAGATATGCACGATCAGCCTGGAGCGGGGGACCCCGACAACTTCGAGCGGCTGTGGACGCCGCACCGCATGGCCTACATCAAGGGCGAGGGCAAGCCGACCGGCACGGGCCCCGGCGACGGGTGCCCCTTCGACGCCATCCCGCGGATGAGCGACGAGGACGGCCTGGTCGTGGCCCGCGGCGAGGTCGTCTACGCGGTGCTCAACCTCTACCCGTACAACTCGGGCCACCTCATGATCGTGCCGTACCGCCACGTGTCCGACTACGACGAGCTGGACCGGGCCGAGGTGCTGGAGCTGGGGGAGTTCACCCAGCGGGCGCTGCGGGCGCTGCGCAAGGCGTCGGGCGCGCAGGGCTTCAACGTCGGGCTCAACCTCGGCGACGTCGCCGGCGCGGGCATCGCCGCGCACCTGCACCAGCACGTGGTGCCGCGCTGGGGCGGTGACACCAACTTCATGCCGGTGGTGGCCCGCACCAAGGTGCTCCCTCAGCTCCTGCGCGACACCCGCGACCTCCTCGCGAGCGCCTGGGGCTGACCCACGGCTCCAGGGAGTGGCGTCAGCGCACCGTGACCGTGGCCGCGTCGCTCTCGTGCTGGAGCCGGTCCAGGGCCGTCACCAGGTACGTTCCCGGCCGGGGAGCGGTGAACGACGGCGCGGTGACCACGGCCACCAGGTCGCGGGCGTCCGTGGTGTGGCAGTCGGCGCCCGAGCCGGGCAGCCGGTAGACCGCGTAGGACCGCGCCCCCTGCGCCGGCGTCCACGTCAGCGCGGCGCCCGCCGCCTTGAGGCCCGCCGGCCTGGCCGGGGCGGAGCCGCCGCGCTCCTTGATCAGCGGCAGCAGCGCGGGCCGCGCGTAGTGGCCGGCCGCCAGGCGGCTCATGGCTCGGAGGGGGTCGCCCATGACGTTCTTGGCGCTGAAGTAGACGTCGCCGTCGATCTGCTTGTACCTGCGGTCGAGCGTCAGGTGCGCCGACAGCTCGCCCGGCCGGGTCCACGCCTTGTCGTCGCGCGCCCCGACCCGGTAGACGGCCTGGCCGATGTACAGGTCGACGCCGGTGCCCTTGACCTGGCGCGCCCACCACGGCGCCAGCACCTTGTAGTCGGCCGCCTTGAAGCCGCGCGGCCAGTAGAGCTGCGGGAGCACGTAGTCGACCGTGCCCGCCTTGATCCAGGCGCGGGCGTCGGCGTAGATGCTGTCGTAGGCCGACATGCCCGTCGTGTCGGAGCCGGCCGGGTCCTGGGCCTTGTTCCGCCAGATGCCGAACGGGCTGATGCCGAACTTGACGTACCCCTTGGTCGCGTGGACGGCCGCGTCGACCTCGGCGACCAACGTGTTGACGTTCTGGCGCCGCCAGTCGGCCAGGCTCTGGCCCTTGCCGTACTTGGCGAAGGCCGCCTTGTCGTCGAACGTGCCGCCGGAGCCGGGGTACGGGTAGAAGTAGTCGTCGAAGTGGATCCCGTCGACGTCGTAGCGCCTGGTCACGTCCGTGACGACCTTGACGACGTGCTCGCGCACCTGCGGCAGACCGGGGTTGTAGTAGCGGCGGCCGTCGTAGGTGACCGTCCAGCCGGGGTGGCGCCGCGCCGGGTGGGAGGTGGGCAGCTTGCTCAGGTCCGTGTCGTCGGCGACGCGGTACGGGTTGAACCAGGCGTGGAACTCCAGACCCCGCTTGTGCGCCTCCTCGACCAGGAACGGCAGCGGGTCCCAGCCCGGGTCCTTGCCCGCGGTGCCGGTCAGGTACTGCGACCACGGCTCCATGGCCGAGCGGTAGAGCGCGTCGGAGGCCGGCCGCACCTGGACGAAGACGGCGTTGAACCGCAGCCTGACCGCCCCGTCGAGGAGCTTCACGTACTCGGCGCGCTGCCGCTCCGGCGTCAGCCCCGTACGGGAGGGCCAGTCGATGTTCTTGACCGTCGCGATCCAGAGGCCACGCAGCTGCCGCTTCGGGTAGCGGGCGTCGGCCGTGCAGGCCGCGACGGGCGTGCCGGTCGTCTTCTTCCTGGCGGATCCCGCCGCGGGCGGCTCACCGGGGCCGGGGCCGAACAGGAAGGCGGCGCCGGTGGTGAGGACGGCCAGCGCGGCGGCGGCGAGCAGAGGGCGTCCGGTTCGCATAATGCCCCCAGTCTCGCATCGCCTCCCGGATGCTCCGGCCCGAAAAGAGAAATCGATTCGTGATGCCGGAGTGAAGGAAGCGCATGTGAGGGGTCGGAGGCGTGCCCCGGGGAGCACGCCTCCCCGGCCCTCACTCGGCGGCGACCTTGCCCGCCAGGTGCGACGGCAGCGGCTCGTACCGCAGGAACGTGCGCGTGAACGTCCCCGTCCCGTGCGACAGGGACCGCAGGTCGATCGCGTACCGGGTGATCTCCAGCTGGGGCACCTCCGCCTTGACCAGCGTGTGACCCGTGCCGACCGGCTCGGTGCCGAGCACCCGGCCGCGCCGGGACGACAGGTCGGACATCACCGAGCCCACGTGCTCGTCGGCGACCAGCACCGACAGCTCGTCCACCGGCTCCAGCAGCAGCGTCGACACCTTGGCGGCGGCCTCCTTCAGCGCGAGCTGCCCCGCGATCTGGAAGGCCATGTCGGAGGAGTCCACCGAGTGCGCCTTGCCGTCGTACAGCGTCACCCGCACGTCCACCATCGGGTAGCCGGCCACGACGCCGCGCTCCATCTGGGCCCGCACGCCCTTCTCCACCGACGGGATGAACTGCCGCGGCACCACCCCGCCCACGATCTTGTCCACGAACTCGAAACCGCCGCCGGAGGGCAGCGGCTCGACCTCGATGTGGCAGATGGCGTACTGGCCGTGGCCGCCGGTCTGCTTGACGTTGCGGCCCATGGCCTGGCACCTGCCGCCGAACGTCTCGCGCAGCGGCACCCGCAGCTCCACCCGCTCCACCTCGACGCCGTGCCGCTTGGACAGCCGGTCGAGCAGGACGTCGGTGTGGGCCTCGCCCATGCACCACAGGACGAGCTGCTTGGTCTCGGGGTTGTTCTCCAGCCGCAGCGTCGGGTCCTCGGCGACGAGCCGGGCCAGCGCCTGCGACAGCTTGTCCTCGTCGGCCTTGGACCTCGCCTGGATCGCCACGGGCAGCAGCGGGTCGGGCATCTGCCAGGCGGTCATGAGCAGCGGCCGCTCCACCTCCGACAGCGTGTCGCCGGTCTCGGCCCGCGACAGCTTGGCGACGGCGACGATGTCGCCCGCGACGGCCTTGGGGATGGGCCGCTGCTGCTTGCCGAGCGGGCAGGTGAGGGTGCCGATGCGCTCGTCCACGTCGTGGTCCTCGTGGCCGCGCTCGGCCAGGCCGTGCCCGGAGACGTGCACGGTCATGTCGGGGCGCAGCGTGCCGGAGAAGATCCGCACGAGGCTGATGCGGCCGACGTACGGGTCGCTCGTGGTCTTGACGACCTCGGCGACCAGCGGCCCGTCGGGGTCGCAGGAGACGTCCTTGACCGGCTTGCCGTCGACCGTGGTGATCTCGGGCAGCGGGTGCTCCAGCGGCGAGGGGAACCCCTGGGTGATCAGCTCCAGCACCTCCATGGCGCCGACGCCGACGCCGGAGCAGAGCACGGGGTAGAAGCTGCCGCGCGCGACGGCCTTCTCCAGGTCCTCGATCAGCACCTTGGTGTCGATCGGGTCGCCCTGGAGGTAGCGGTCCATGAGCGACTCGTCCTCGCTCTCCTGGATGATCCCCTCGATGAGGACGCCCCGGTGCTCCTCGATCCGGCTCTCGTACTCGGCTCCGGGGTCCTTCTCCGTCCGGGCGCCGGTGGCGTAGTTGTAGAACTTCTGTGACAGCAGCCCGATCAGGCCGTTCACGTGCCCGTTCGTGATCACCGGCAGGTAGAGGGGGGCGACGCCGTCACCGAAGACGTCCTGGCAGGCGGTGAGCACCTCGTCGAAGTCGGCCCGCTGGTGGTCGATCTTGGTGATCACGACGGCGCGGGGCATGCCGACCCGGGCGCACTCCTCCCACAGCATCTGGGTGAGCCCGTCGACGCCCTCCGCCGCCGAGACGACGAACAGGGCGGCGTCCGCGGCGCGCAGGCCGGCGCGCAGGTCGCCCACGAAGTCGGCGTAACCGGGGGTGTCCAGCAGGTTGATCTTCACGCCGTTGTGCGTCAGCGGCGCCAGCGTCAGGTTCACCGACCGCTGCTGGCGCACCTCCACCTCGTCGAAGTCGCTGACCGTGGTGCCGTCCTCGACCCGGCCCGCCCGCTGGACGGTGCCGGTGGCGGTCAGGAGCTGCTCGGCGAGGGTCGTCTTTCCCGCTCCCGAATGGCCGACCAGGACGACGTTGCGTATCGCGTCCGCCCTGTCGGCCGATGGTGCCCTGCCCGCGGCTCCCATGGCCGCGCCGGGATTCTTGTCCGCCACATCGCCTCCGGTCTCGTGGGACGAGCCGGCCCGCTCCGTCGGCCTGACCTGCGGCCAGGCACCAGGCCGGGCTTCCTCTCCCGTGTCGTCGGTTGAGTTCCAACGCCGCGCCCGCGCGGAGGGTGAACAGGACCGCATGGACAGACGCGGTGTGTTCACCAAATACCCGTGTGGCGGATATCACAAGGGGGGTGAGGCAAAGAAAGTGGCCGGGCCCGGGATGGCCTACGATCGGACCGCGATGCTGAAACTCCTGCGTCCGGCCGTCACCCGGATACTCACCCCGCTCGGCAGGGCCCTGGTCCGCCACGGGATCGGACCCAACACCGTCACGGCGATCGGCACTCTGGGCACCGTCGTCGCGGCCCTGCTGTTCTATCCCCTGGGCCTGCTGGCCGCCGGCGCACTGGTGATCACCGTTTTCGTGCTGTTCGACCTGCTCGACGGCGTGGTGGCGCGGCTCGGCGGCGGGGGCGGCAGCACGTGGGGCGCCTTCCTCGACTCCACGCTCGACCGGGTGGCCGACGCCGCGATCTTCTGCGGGCTGATCCTCTACTTCATCTCGCTCGACGACCTGCTGATGACGTCGGTCACACTGTTCTGCCTGGTCGCGGGCACACTGGTGTCCTACGCCAAGGCCCGCGCCGAAGGGCTGGGCCTGACCTGCGACGTGGGCCTGGCCGAGCGGCCCGAGCGGCTCGTGGTGGCGCTGGTGGCCAGCTTCCTCGCCGGGCTCGGCGTGCCGTACGTGCTGGCGGCCGGCATGTGGTTGCTCGCGGCGGCCAGCGCTGTCACCGTGGTGCAGCGCGTGGTCCACGTTCACCGGCAGACGAGGGAGCGATGAGCGAGAAGGCGTCCGTCACCGACAGGGCCGTCGCCGCGGGGTTCGCGGCGGGCTGGCGGCTGGTCCCGCTGCTGCCGCGCCGGCTGACCAGGGGCGCGTTCCGGTTCGCCGCCGACCGGCTGTGGGCGCGGCGGGGCAGGTCCGTGCTCCGCCTGGAGTCCAACCTGGCGCGGGTGACCGGGCTCGCCGCGGGCAGCCCGGAGCTGCGCGAGCTGAGCAGGGCGGGCATGCGCTCCTACTTCCGCTACTTCGAGGAGATCTTCCGGCTGCCGTCCATGCCGGTCGAGGAGGTCGTGCGGCGTACCCACGTGACCGGGGGCGAGCACATCTTCGACACCGTCGCCGCCGGCCGCGGGGTCGTGCTGGCCCTGCCGCACATGGGCAACTGGGACCAGGCGGGCGCCTGGCTGGTCGGCGTCGGCCACCCGTTCGCCACGGTCGCCGAGCGGCTGCGGCCCGAGTCGCTGTTCCGCCGCTACGTCGCCTTCCGCGAGGGCCTCGGCATGGAGGTGCTGCCGCTCACGGGCGGCGACGGCCACAACTTCGCCACCCTCGCCATCCGCGTACGGCGGGGCGGCATCGTCTGCCTGCCGGCCGAGCGCGACCTGACCAGGAGCGGCGTCGAGGTCGAGTTCTTCGGCGCCCACACCAAGATGCCGGCCGGACCGCCGCTGCTGTCGGTGCAGACCGGGGCGGCCCTGCTGCCGGCGACCGTCTACTTCCACGGCGACGACTGGGGCATCGACATCCACGAGGAGATCCCGGTGCCCGCCGAGGGCACCCGGCAGGAGAAGGTGGCGGCGATGGCGCAGAGCCTCGCCCACGTCTTCGAGAAGGGCATCACCGCCCACCCGGAGGACTGGCACATGCTGCAACGCCTCTGGCTGGAGGATCTCCCGCGATGAGGGCGCAATGAGAGTCGGCATCGTGTGTCCCTACTCCTGGGACATGCCGGGCGGGGTCAAGCAGCACATCGACGACCTGGCGCAGGCCCTCATCGCCCAGGGCCACGAGGTGTCGGTCATCGCGCCGGCCGCCGACGACGAGGACCTGCCGCCGTACGTGGCGGGCGCGGGCCGGGCGGTGCCCGTGCCGTACAACGGGTCGGTGGCGCGGATGTCGTTCGGCTTCCTGTCGGCGGCGCGGGTGCGCCGCTGGGTGCGCACGGGCGAGTTCGACGTGCTGCACATCCACGAGCCGCTGATCCCCAGCCTCGGGGTGCTGGCGTGCTGGGCGGCCAGGGGGCCGATCGTGGCGACCTTCCACGCGTCGTTCTCCCGCTCGCGGGCGATCGCCGTGGCCGAGCCGCTGCTGCGCAGCGCGCTGGAGAAGCTGAGCGGCCGCATCGCGGTGTCCGACGCGGCGCGCAAGAGCCTGGTCGAGCAGTTCGGCGGCGACACCGTGCTCATCCCCAACGGGGTGACGGTGGCGCGCTACGCCGACGCCGAGCCGCTGGAGGGGTGGGGGCCCGACGGGTCCACGATCGGCTTCCTCGGCCGCATGGACGAGGAGCGCAAGGGCCTGCCGATCCTGCTGGACGCCTTCGCCGAGCTGGCTCCCGCCCGGCCCGGCCTCAAGCTGCTGCTCGCGGGGCCGGGCGACGCCAAGGACGTCTACGACCGGGTGCCGAAGGACTTCCACGACCGGGTGACCGTGCTCGGCATGGTCAGCGAGGCCGACAAGATCCGCGCCTACCACTCGGTCGACGTCTTCTGCGCGCCCAACACGCGCGGCGAGAGCTTCGGGATCGTGCTGGCCGAGGCGATGGCGTCCGGGGCGACCGTGCTGGCCAGTGACATCCCGGCGTTCCGCAAGGTGCTGGGGGAGGGGCAGGCCGGGGCGCTGTTCGCCAACGGCGACCCCACGTCGCTGGCGCGCGAGGCCGCGGCGCTGCTCGACGCCCCCGAGCGGCGGGCCAAGCTGGCCGAGGAGGCGCTGGTGGCGGTCCGCAAGTACGACTGGTCGACGGTGGCGCGCGACGTGGTCCGGGTGTACGAGACGGTGACCACGGCCGGCGCGGGCCGCGTCGAGGAGGACCTGTGACGCGAGACGTCCCGGCCGTGGGCGGCCGCGTGGAGGAAGATCTGTGACGTCCACCCTGATCGTGCTGGTCGTGGGCATCGTCGTGGTGCTCACCGCCGTCTACGTCTCCTGGCGGGCGGGCCGCCTGGACCGGCTGCACATCCGGCTGGAGCTGGCCCGCGAGGCGCTGGACGCGGCGCTGGTTCGCCGCCGGGGGGTCGTGCTGGAGCTGGCTGGCTCGCGGCTGCTCGACCCCGCCACCTCGCTGGTGCTCGCCGCGGCGGCCCACGAGGCCCGCATCGCCGGGCCGGAGGAGCGCGAGCACGCCGAGAGCGACCTGTCGCGCGCGCTGCGCGCGGCCGTGGACCAGGAACGGTTCCGGGAGAAGCTGTCGGAGTCGCCGGGCGGCCCCGATCTGCTGGAGGAGCTCGACGCGGCCGTGGCCAAGGTCGTCTACTCCCGCCGGTTCTACAACAACGCCGTGGGCGTCACGCGCACGGCCCAGCGGCGCTGGCTGGCCCGGACCCTGCGCCTGGCCGGGCACACCGAGTTCCCCGAGTTCTTCGAGATCGACGACGATCCGCCGGCGGCTATGGCAACTGAATGACCCCGATTTGGCCCGGCCGGTAAGCTTCTTCCATTTTCCGGGCCAAAGCGGAGGAGTCGTACAGGTGCGCCTATCCCGGTTGATCGCCGTGACGCTGGCGGGAGCGGCCGTCGTGCCGCCCCTGGCGGCCTGCTCGTCGGAGGAGCCCGCGCCCGGCAAGGTCCCCCAGGCCGCCACCTCCTCGCCGGCCGCCGAGGAGCCGGTGGCCGAGCCGGACCTGCACCCCTTCACCGGGAAGCCGGCCGGCGCGCTCAGGCCGGTCCTCGCCGTGAAGATCGAGAACACCGCCGCGGGCAAGCCGCAGCTCGGTCTCAAGAGCGCCGACATCGTCTACGTCGAGCAGGTCGAGGCCGGCCTGACCCGGCTCATGGCGATCTTCTCGTCCAAGCTCCCGCCCAAGGTCGGCCCGGTCCGCAGCGCCCGCATCTCCGACCTGCACATCGTGCCGCAGTTCGGCAAGCCGGCCTTCGCCTACTCGGGCGCGCAGACCAAGATGCTGCCGTTCATCGCGCAGGCCTCGCTGTGGGACGTCTCCGACAGCCGCGCCCCCGGGGCGTACTTCCGCCAGCCGGGCCGCTTCGCCCCGTACAACCTGTTCGCCAACACCAAGCAGCTCCTGGCCAAGGCGCCCAAGGCGAGCAAGGCCAAGGACATCGGGTTCACCTTCGGCGACGCCCCGGCCGAGGGCGGCGTGGACAAGTCGTCGTACACGGTCCGCTGGCCCGGCGCGCGCTTCACCTTCGCCTGGTCGGAGGAGAAGAAGCAGTGGCTGATCTGGCAGGACGGCAAGAAGGACATGGCGGCCGAGGGCGGCCAGCTCGGCGCGCCCACGGTGGTGGTGCAGTACACCAAGACCGAGCGCTCCGAGTTCCACGACAAGAACCAGAGCTACACGCCGCTCGTCCACTCCGTCGGCAAGGGCTCGGCGATCGTGCTGCGCGACGGCAAGGCGTACAAGGCGCGGTGGGAGCGGAAGTCCGAGGAGGAGGGCACGACGTTCACGACCGAGAGCGGCGAGCCGATGAACTTCTCCCCGGGGCAGGTGTGGGTCGCGCTGGCGAGCCGCAAGCCCGTCACTCCGTGATGTACAAATATCCCGAAATATCATGACATTGTGGTGTGTCGGGGGCGGGCCCGTTCAGGACCTACCATGGGTTTGATAACTGACTGTAGGCGCAGGAGAGGCAGCCGGCCCCGATCCCCGGCGACGGGGCGACGGGCACGGCAGGCCCGACCAGAGAGTTCGTGAGGAAGACCGTGTCCAGCAGCACGCCCGAAGCCCCGTCCACCCCCGGGCCGGCCACCGGCCCCGTCACCGGAACGGCCCGCGTCAAGCGCGGCATGGCCGAGATGCTCAAGGGCGGCGTCATCATGGACGTCGTCACCCCCGAGCAGGCGAAGATCGCCGAGGACGCCGGGGCGGTCGCCGTGATGGCCCTGGAGCGCGTGCCCGCCGACATCCGCGCGCAGGGCGGCGTCTCCCGGATGAGCGACCCCGACATGATCGACGGCATCATCTCCGCGGTGTCGATCCCGGTGATGGCCAAGGCCCGCATCGGGCACTTCGTCGAGGCCCAGCTGCTCCAGTCGCTGGGCGTCGACTACGTCGACGAGTCCGAGGTGCTCACCCCGGCCGACTACGCCAACCACATCGACAAGTGGCAGTTCACCGTGCCCTTCGTGTGCGGGGCGACCAACCTCGGCGAGGCGATGCGCCGCATCACCGAGGGCGCGGCCATGATCCGCTCCAAGGGCGAGGCCGGCACCGGTGACGTCTCCAACGCCGTCACTCACATGCGCACGATCCGCGGCGAGATCAAGCGCCTCACCTCGCTGCCCGAGGACGAGCTGTACGTCGCCGCCAAGGAGCTCCAGGCGCCGTACGAGCTGGTCGCCGAGGTGGCCCGCACCGGCAAGCTGCCGGTCGTGCTGTTCACCGCGGGCGGCATCGCCACCCCGGCCGACGCCGCGATGATGATGCAGCTCGGCGCCGAGGGCGTGTTCGTCGGCTCCGGCATCTTCAAGTCGGGCGACCCGGCCAAGCGCGCCGCCGCCATCGTCAAGGCCACGACCTTCTACGACGACCCCGACGTCGTCGCCAAGGTCTCGCGCGGCCTGGGCGAGGCCATGGTCGGCATCAACGTCGACGAGATCCCGCAGCCGCACCGCCTGGCCGAGCGCGGCTGGTGACCCGCCCGGAGGCCGCCCCCGCCCGGTGAACGGGTGGCCGGACGCGGCGCGTCGATCATCATCGGCGCGTCGCAGCAGGTCGCACCGCCGTCATAGGGCATGATCCTGCACGGCGGGCGCCGGTCTCCAGGGGGGAAATTTCCGAAAAGGCGATATCCGCGAAGGATGTCGCCTTTTTCGTGTTGTGTGGCGTTCACCGGGGCGTCACAGTGCTCGGTCAGGCTACGGGACGTCCTCCACCCTTGATCGTCCCAGGAGCCACGCATGTCCCAGCTCAACCGGCGGCACTTCCTCGTCACCGGGTTAGCGGCCGGAGCCGCCGCGGCGCTCCCCGCCGGAGCCGCGCACGCCGATCCCACCCCTGTCCCCGCGTCTGGTCCCACTGGGGGTCCCGCCGCCGAGACCGCCCAGTCGCTGGCCTCGCGTGGCCTGCGGACCGACCCGTTCACCCTGGGCGTCGCCTCGGGCGACCCCGACCACTCCGGCTTCGTGCTGTGGACCCGCCTGGCCCAGGAGCCGCTGGCCGAGGACGGGCTCGGCGGCATGCCGCAGCGGCCGTTCACCGTGCAGTGGCAGGTCTACGCCGACGAGAAGGGCCGCCGCGTCGTGCGCACCGGCGTCGCCGTCGCCGCGCCCGAGTGGGGACACAGCGTCCACGTCGAGGTGGACGACCTGAGCTCCGACCGCGACTACTGGTACCGCTTCCGCGTCGGCCCGTACGTCTCGCCGGTCGGCCGCGCCCGCACCGCGCCCCACCCGCTGGCGTACGGCGTGCCGCTCACCATGGCGTTCGTCTCGTGCGCCCAGTACGAGCACGGACTGTTCACCTCGTACCTGCGCCTGGCCGAGGAGCGCCCCGACCTGGTGCTGCACCTGGGCGACTACCAGTACGAGTACGCCCGCGACACCTACACCATCCCCGGCGGCAACGTCCGCGACCACGAGGGCCCCGAGACCGAGACCCTGGCCGGCTACCGTCAGCGCCACGCCCAGTACAAGGCCGACCCCGACCTCCAGGCCGCGCACGCCGCCGCGCCGTGGCTGGTCGTGTGGGACGACCACGAGCTGGACAACAACTGGGCCGACGAAGTCCCCGAGAAGCCCGAGGTGCCGCAGCCGAACTTCCTCGCCCGCCGCGAGGCCGCCTTCCGCGCCTACTACGAGAACATGCCGCTACGCCGCACCTCGATCCCGCGCGGCATCGACATGCAGCTCTACCGGCGGATCCGCTGGGGCCGGATGGCCACGTTCCACATGCTCGACACCCGCCAGTACCGCGACGACCAGGGCTGCGGCGACGGCTACCGCGACTGCCCCGAGTCCGTCGACCCCAACCGGTCGATCACCGGCTCCGCGCAGGAGGCGTGGCTGATCGACGGCTTCCACAAGTCCCGCGCCCAGTGGGACATCATCGGCCAGCAGGTGTTCTTCGCCCAGCGCGACAACAACGCCGGCCCCGCCAAGATCACCAGCCAGGACGCGTGGGACGGCTACGTCGCCTCCCGCCGCCGCATCACCCAGGGCTGGGTCGACGCCGACGTGCGCAACGCGGTCGTCCTGACCGGCGACGTGCACGCCCACTGGGCCAGCGACCTCAAGCTCGACTACGACGACCCGACCGGGCCCTCGGTCGGCTCCGAGCTGGTCACCACCTCGATCACCACCGGCGGCGACGGCGCCGACTCCGACCCCGCCTCGCAGCCGTTCCTCACGATCAACCCGCACCTGAAGTTCTACAACAACCAGCGCGGCTACGTGCTGACGAAGATCGAGCGGGACGCCCTCACCGCCGACTTCAAGGTCGTGCCGCAGGTCCGCCGGCCCGGCGCCGAGGTCCACACCAAGGCCACGTTCGTGGTCGAGGACCGGGTGCCCGGCGTCCAGCAGACCTACCTGCGGCCGCTCGACCCGGCGGCGCGCACGCTCGGCGCCCCGTCGATCGAGGAGACGGTCCGCCTGGAGACCGAACGCCCCTGACCCCGTGACCCCCACGAGGAGCGGGGGGGCGCGCCCGGCGCGGCGCGCCCGCCGGGGGGGGCGCCGGCCGGGGGGGGGGCCGGGGGGGGGATGGTTGAGGGGGGAAAGGGGTGGGGGAAGAACAACCCGGGGGCGG
>NZ_JBFAHO010000023.1:0-127743 GCF_040654215.1 Nonomuraea sp. NPDC050733
TCGACCTGGTCATCCCCGACTCCCAAGGGCGCGTGACCGTCACCAACCGCGGTCCGGGCACCACCCACGTCCAGGTGTCGATGCGCGGCTACTTCATCGACCCCCCCATGCCCGCCGAATACGAAGACGCCACGGAACTGTCCACCACGGAGACCAGTCCCGAAGAAGACGAGGCAGCCACCACAGGGGCACCAGGCCGCAGATTCAACGCAAAGGCGCGATTGGGATTCGACCGACTCACACTGCCTGGCTCCTTCGCGGGCAAGGTGTGGTGGCATGGAAGAGCGCCTTACGAGCTCTACATCGACGCCGAGGTCTACGACAACCGGGCCGACGGGCGCTGCATCGGCGCGCTCGTCCGGATGGACGGCAAGGTCTACAGCAGCTGGAAGGATTGGGTGGCCTGCGGCAACCAGAAGAAAAGAAGAATCAAGGGCTGGTTCCAGAGGACGGCCACCCGGATCGACTTCAAGGCCTGTCAGGTCCATCCGAAGACGCGGCGCTACACCTGGTGCACCACCGAATGGAAATAAGGACATCGCCGGTGGCGCGTTCGGTGCCGATGTCATGCCGTTGATCTGCGGTATCGCTTCCTGACACAGCAACAAGAGATAAGAGCCCCCGGCCGGCGGCCAGGGGCTCTTCCATTCCCGTTCCCGGCGCGGGTCGCCGCGTCGAGAAGATCAGCCGGGGTGGCGTGCGGCTCAGCCGCAGTTCGTGCGGTACTTGGCGTTGTACGCGGTGCCGACCTTGCCCGCCCAGTCCACGCACGTGTCGATCGCCAGCAGGTAGATCGGGCCCGCGAAGTGCGTGTAGCTGCCCTCGTCCTTCTTGGTCCAACTCTCGACCGAGGACTTCTTGAGGTAGGCACCCATGGTCATGGCGCTACCCTTCCTGTTCCGGATCACCACCAGGCAGTTGTAGCCGTTGTTGTGGGTGAGGAACATGGTGGCGTTGCTGCCGACCGGCGCGCTGTTGACCACCGAGTAACCGGAGCCGCACTGGCCACCGTACGAGGCGGCGGACGCTGGCATGGCCGTGATCAGCGAACCGGCCACCGTCGCGGTGGCGATCGTTCCTACCATGGCCAGCCTGGAGAGCTTCATAAGTGAATTCCTTGTTTTTGGACTGTTCACAATGCGCCTTGCGCCGAGCAAGCTATCCGAAATCGACTACTTGATCAAGGTGGGGGCTGCGCATGTCCGTCCGTGACGGGCGACCGACGCCGCGTCCGGTTGTAGCTCTCGTCAGAGGCCGAGGTCGTCCAGTTCCTTCAGCAGCGCCGCCCTGGGGTTCTGTTGCGGGGAGGCCGCAGCCGGCCGGGGACGGCTGCCCCGGTCGCGGAACAACCAACCGCCCAGCACACCGGCGAGGAAGCCGAAAAGGTGAGCCTGCCAGCCGATGCCCTCCTGGGGAAGCAGCCCGGTGAATTGATAGGCGAAGCACAGGGCCATGACGACGCCTGTCACGATGTCGATCAGATGCCGGTCGAATGCGCCGCGCACCAGTACGTAGCCGAAGTAGCCGAAGAGAACGCCGCTCGCGCCCACCCCGATCCCGGCCGGGTCGGAGGTGAACCAGGCGCCGAGGCCGCTGACCAGGATGATGAGCCCCGTCACGCCGAAGAACTTGGCGACGCCCCGATAGGCGGACAGGAAGCCGAAGATGAACAGCGGGCCCGAGTTGGCCTCGATGTGCTCCCAGCTCCAGTGCAGGAACGGTGACGACACTATGTCCGGCAGGCTCCCGGGGTTCCATGCCTGCACGCCGTGGTCGCGGCTCAGCGCGTAGCCCGATGCCCAGTTGGCGATCTGCAGGATCCAGATGACAGCCAGGAACCCGACCATCACCCAGAACGCCTTGCGGGCCTCAGCGATCATGATCTCGGCCGTACGATCCTTGGCCTCCACCCGGTTCCTCCCTGGCTGTCTGCGCCGTGCGAGCCGGACCAGTATGGGTGCGAAAGATCACGAATCCAGCATCAGTGGTCGCGGCTCAGCGCGTAGCCCGATGCCCAGTTGGCGATCTGCAGGATCCAGATGACAGCCAGGAACCCGACCATCACCCAGAACGCCTTGCGGGCCTCAGCGATCATGATCTCGGCCGTACGATCCTTGGCCTCCACCCGGTTCCTCCCTGGCTGTCTGCGCCGTGCGAGCCGGACCAGTATGGGTGCGAAAGATCACGAATCCAGCATCAGAGGTGTCCGCCGCGGCGATTTCAGGTCTTCTCCCGGACCGGTGCGAGGCTCACGACCAGGCACGTCACCGCAGGTGGCCGAAGGCGTCCCGGATGGCCGCGCGCATCTCGGCGTGGCCGGACGTGGAACGGGTGCATCTGACGACCTGTCAGCCGTCCGAGGCGCGGATGGTGTTGTGGGTCTGGAAGGCGGGCGTGCGCACGAGCGCGGGCTCGGCATGAAGCGAGAGGTGCGAGGACAGGGCGCGGAGGAAGTCCGGGGCGTCGAAGGCCGCGCCGGCGGAGGCGACGCCGGTGGTCCTGGTCCGGCCGGTGAGGACGCGGTCGACGGCCTCCACCGCGAGCGGCGCGCTGATGGCGTAGATGTCCTGACCGGCGGCGGACACGCGGCGTTCCTGGCCGCCGGAGCGGACGAGGACGTCGACGACGAAGGTCTGCGAGGAGCGGCCGCGCTCGTCGACGGCGGTGGGTGCCGAGGCGTCGGGAGCGGACAGGTCCGCGGCCGCCTTGGCGGTCATGTACGTGCGCACCTCCGGGACGGCCAGGTGGCTCGGAACGGTGACGACGTCGACCATGGTGAACTCTCCTATGACGCTCTGGGGGCCGAGCGGAGCCGGGAAGGGCCACTCCAGGGTCGGCAGGGCGTCGTCGTGGTACTCCAGCCGTCCTCCGGTGTAGCGGACACGGCGCCCGCCCCGTCGCCGCCCCGAGACCGTGCCCGAAGCGAGCGTTCCGGCCGTGGGGTGCCAACTGCTCAGGCCGTAGGCGATGTGCGCCTCCTCCGCCGCCGTCCAGTCGCCCATCGCGGTGGTGACCAGCAGGTCGCCGAGGCCGCCGTAGAAGGCCATCGCCGGGACCACCAGCGTGCCCGCGGCGCGGGCGCGCTCGGCGAAGTGCGCGAACGTGTCAAGGTTCGCCTCGATCTCGGCCGCCACGTCGACATACGGAATGCCGGCGCGCAGCGCCGCCTCGACCAGCGGCGCGGCGGTCGTGGCGAAGGGCCCGGCGCAGTTGATCACGGCCGCCGCGCCGTTCAGCGCGCGGTCGAGCGAGGCCGGGTCGTCGGCCGACGCCCGCCGCGCCTCGATCCCCGGCCAGGCCTGCGCCAGCGCCAGCAGCTTGTCCTCGTCCCGGCCGAGGAGCAGCGGGACGTATCCGCGCTCCCGCAACTCCGCGACCACGAATTGCCCGGTGTGCCCGTAGGCGCCGAACACCGCCACGTTCCGATCCGATCCCATGCCTGCTCCTCGCGTGCTCGAAGTCTCACTGGGGAAATCCTGTCCCCGTCGACCCCTCGCGGCCCAGCGTCTGAAACGACACGACCCGTACAATTTCCGACATGAGCTCTTTCCCGCGCTCCGTCGCGGTCGCCGCCACCGACGGGATGCTGCACTTCGAGCTGGCCCTGGCCTACGAGGTCTTCGGCTCCGCCCCGGACGCCCTGCCAGGGCCCTGGTACGACGTCAAGGTGTGCGGCACGCACGCCGTCCGGGTCGGCCGGTTCCTGCTGGAGCCGGACTGCGGGCTCGACCGGCTGACGCGCGCGGGCACCGTGATCGTCCCCGCTCTGGCGGACGTCGACGAGGAGCCGCCGGCCGACCTGGTCGAGGCGGTGCGGGCGGCCCACGAGTCAGGCGCTCGGGTCGTGTCCCTGTGCACAGGCGCGTTCGTGCTGGCCGCCGCCGGCCTGCTGGACGGGCTGCGCGCGACCACGCACTGGGCCCACACCGAGGAGCTGGCCGCGCGCCATCCCCGGGTGCAGGTCGACCCGGACGTGCTCTACGTCGACAACGGCAGCGTGCTCACCTCCGCGGGCAAGGCCGCGGCGATGGACCTGTGCCTGCATCTGGTCCGCCGCGACCACGGCTCGGCGATCGCCAACGTGGTCGCCCGCCGCCTGGTCGTGCCGCCCCACCGGGCCGGCGGCCAGGCCCAGTTCGTCACCACACCGGTGCCCGCCCAGGACGGCCATCCCCTGGCCGAGCTGCTTCCCTGGGTGATGCGGCGGCTGGACCAGCCGTTCACCGTGGAGGACCTGGCCCGCCAGGCGAACATGAGCTCGCGCCACCTGGCCCGCCACTTCCGCTCGGTAACCGGCACCACCCCGCTGCAGTGGCTGCTGACGCAGCGGATCCGCCGCGCGCAGGAGCTGCTGGAGACCACCGACGACAGCGTCGACACCATCGCCTCGGCCGCGGGCATGGGCACGGCGACGACACTGCGCCGCCACTTCCACCGCACGATCGGCGTACCACCGGACACCTACCGCCGGACGTTCCGGGCGTGAGGCCGCCGTCCTTGCCCTGACACCGCTGGCGGGGAGCGGACGCGCCGCGCACGGGTGCTCTTCGACGGCGGCTGGGAGGCGGTGTTCTCCACGCGCGAGGCCGGGCTGGTGACCAGCCACCGCCTCGGTCAAGCGGTCATCCACACCGTCACCGACCTCGGCGGCGCCCTCCTCAACGACCACTCCCACGGCCCGGCCGCCTGGGAGGACCCGCTGCCGGCTGTGGGGAGAGGCGGCGTCAGTCCCGGACCAGGACCCTGGTGATGCCCGCGACGACCGACACGGTGAGCAGCCAGCCGACCAGGGTGAGCGCGTAGGAGACGAGCTGGTCGGGGCCGTGAGGGTTCCATGCCTTGGCCTGGCCGAGGTCGATCACCGGGATGATCAGGTCGAGGCAGTAGGCCAGGGCGTTGAAGTCGGGGTGCTCGCCGGCCTTGAGCGGCGGCGGAGGAGATCCGAGGAAGTAGGCCGTGCCCGCCGCCAGGAACGCGACCAGCCAGAGGGCCGCCAGCCAGGAGCGGTAGCCGTACCCGGCGGTGATGTCGTGGACGAACCCGGCCGCGCGCTCGAACCAGGGCAATGTCCTGCGGCGGTCGCGCTGCTTGGCCAGGAGGACCGCACGGGCGTCCCTCTCGTGCCCGATCCGCCGGTACATGGCGGCGAGCTGTTCGTACGACTGCGGCTGGTAGCCCGAAGGATTCCGGCGTAACCAGTCGATCTGCTTCGAGGCCGGGTGCACCGGGTCGATGGAGTCATAGGTGAGACCGCCGATGGACACCCAGGCCGGCCACGGGGGGCGCACGCCCTTCAGGACGCCGACCCGGGCATTCGTCAGGTCGAGCGGCCCGGTCATGCGGCGCGGCAGCTCCAGTACCCCCGCCTGGACCTCCTGGCACAGCAGGGCCGCCCCGTCGGTGAGCTCCAGGAGTTCGAGGTCGATCCGGCCGACCGCGCTCGCCCCCGTCAGCGTGAGCGCGCCGTCACATCGTGCGTGGGCGGCCACGAACAGGTCGGTCCCGAACCGCGCGCGAGAGGCCGCGAGCCCGCCCAGCGTGGCTTCCTCGATGTGGACCCGCCCGTCGACGGCCGCGTAGTTCAGCGCGACCTCACCCGCGACGGTGAGCGTGGGTCCCAGCCAGAGATGGCCCTTGATCTGTGCGGTGCCGGCGTTCAGAGAGGTGTCCGGCCCGGTCAGCTCCGCATCCGACAGGGCGAGGTCTCCGCCGATGACGGCGCCCGGCATGCACACCCGTCCGGCGGCTCGGAACCCCTCGCGCAGGAAGACGTCGTTGGAGACGGCCAGCCCGTCCGCCTGTACGGCGACCCCGTCGACGCCCTCGATCCTCGACCCGCTGAGCGCGAGAATTCCATCCACCCGCGCGCCGAGCAGAGCGAGCTTGGAGACCACGCATCTGGCGAGCACCAGGTTCCCGTCGATCCTCGCCATCTCGGCGTTCAACGCCGGCAGCCGGCACCCGTCCAGGACGATCGTGCGGGTGCGTGCGTCGTTGAGCAGCAGGTCCTGCTCCAGCACGCAGTCGATCAACTGCAACCGGCAGGCGACCTCGGCGCCGTCAAGGTCGAGCCTGCCCACGATGAGCGCCCCGGCCAGGAACAGCTGAGGGACCTGCCCCGGCTCGGCGTCCACCTTCCCGAGCAGCAAGGAGGCGATGACGTCGGCGGCGACGACCCTGACCGGTGACCATGTGCCAGGGTCATGGTCGTCGGCGCCCGTTCGGTCGCCGACGCGCAGATCAAGGAGGTCACCTGCGGCGAAGGCGTCACGAAGCCGCTTCTCGGTCTCGGCACTCGGCTGAACGGCGCCGCCCTTGGTCGATCTCACCGCCATGCGGTCATCATGCCCTACAGGATCGGACACCGGCCGCGAGATGACCCACCCTGCGCGATCCCGGGCCGCCCCTGGTGCCGCGGTCGAGGGCCGGCCGGTCCATCGGCGGCAACGTTGCGTCCAGCGCTTGTTCCTGAAGACGAGTCAACGCACCGGTTCACGGAAGTGCGGCGAGCATGCGCTCCCGTGCCGACCGCAGGGGGGTGGTCATCGCGTCCGCCGCGGCCGGGCCGTCGCCTGCCACCACCGCCCGCACGATGGATTCGTGCTCGTCCCGCGTGAGGTCGGCGGCGCCTTCGCGGGCGTAGAAGATGCGAAAGGCGCGGGAGCGGACGAACAGCCGCTCCAGCGTCTCGGTCACGACCAGGTTTCCGGACATCTGCGCGAGCTTGCCGTGCAGGAGCTCGTCGGCCTTGGCCAGCAGGGGCTCCGCCGAGGGCACACGGACCAACCACCTCGCCCCGCTCCTCACCTGAGTGCGGCCCGCCGGGCTTGCGAGCCGCAGACGTTGACGGCGGCGCGGCTCAGGCCAGGGTCCTGCGCGATGTCCAGCAGGGTCGTGGCCACGTCCGCCCGGGTCAGCGCTCGCGGCCTGGCGAGCAGGCCGTGGCTGACCAGCACGGAGCCGGTGGCGGGCCCGTCGGTGAGCCTGGTCAGCCGGGCGATCGTCCAGTCCAGGTCGCTCGCGGCGACCGCCCGTTCGAGGGCGCGGGCGTCGGCGTAGGGAGTGGCCAGCAGGCGGCGCAGCAGCCACATGACCAGGTACGGCCGGCGCGCGACGGTCGGGTAGGGAGTGGTGACGACCAGCCGCCGTGTCCCCGTCCCGGCCATGGCCCGGATGACGGTCCGGGTGGCCTGGGCCGCCCGGTGCGGGTCACGCCTGTCGCCGCCGTTGATGATGGAGATCACCGCCTCGACGCCGCCCACGGCCGCGCGGATCTTGTCCGGGTCGCGCCCGTCGCCTTCGACGACGGCGTGCGGCTCCGGGCTCCCCGTAATCCCGGCGGCGTCACGGGTGAAGGCGGTGACCTGATGGCCCCGCCGGAGCGCCTCGGCCAGGACGTGCCGGCCGGTGCGCCCGGTGGAGCCGATGATCGCGAGTCTCACGGCTGCACCGTCCTGGTGACGGAGTCGACGCGTCGTACCCGGCCGTCGGGGGCGAGCCGAGCGAACAGGTAGACCTCGATCCGCAGGGTTCTGTCCTTCCGGGTCAGGACGGTCATGGTGTAGCGGGCGGCGGCCCGGTCGCCGTCGAGCATCAGGTCGTGGACCTGGACGTCCACCTCACGGGTGTTCTTGCGGGCCGGTCCGGTGTGGTCGATCAGCCGCCGGCCGTCCATGGTGACGCCGTCGCTGACGTAGACGATGTCCGGGGTGTAGTAGCGGTCCACGACCGCCGCCGGATCCTCGTGACCGAGGGCGAGTTCGTGCGGCAGGCGGGTCAGGAAGGCGTGGAAGTCGGGCATCAGACCACCTCGAAGGTGCTCATCATGGCCATGTCCTCGTGTTCGAGATTGTGGCAGTGCAGGACGTAACGGCCGCGGTAGCCGGTGAAGCGGGTGATGATCTCCACGGTCTGCGCCTCCCTCAGCTCGACGGTGTCCTTCCACTCGGGCGGCCCGCCGGGGCGCTCACCGCCGGCGGAGAGCACCTGGAAGGGCGACAGGTGCAGGTGGACGGGGTGGGAGACGTCGCTGGTGAGCCGCCAGATCTCGGTCTGGCCGAGCTTGGGGCGGGCGTCGACGCGGCGGGCGTCGAAGGGCTTGCCGTTGATCAGCCAGCCGGTGCCGCCGTGCATGCTGCCGCTGTTGAACGTGAAGTCGCGGGTCACCGCGGCCCTGGCCGGGTCGAGCGGCTCGACGCGCGACAGCGTCTTCGGGACGGCCGAGTCGTCGCGGGCGTCCCGTTCGACGGTGAAGCGCATCACGCGCGACTGCGGGCCCTCTTCCAGGACGTTGCGCAGCTCGACGTGGTCGCCGACGCGGTGGGCGGCGAAGTCGACGACCACGTCCGCCCGCTCCCCGGGCGCCAGCCGTACGCGCCGCAGAGAGCGGGGCGCGGCGAGCAGCCCCCCGTCGCTGCCGATCTGGGTCAGCGTGCCGCCCGGCGACAGCGCCAGCTCGTACGTGCGGGCGTTGGAGCCGTTGAGCAGCCGCAGCCGGTACCGGGCACGGTCCACCCCGAGCCGCGGCCAGGGCGCGCCGTTGACCAGGATGACCTCGCCGAGCACGCCGCCCATGAACGCCTCCCGGGCGCCGGGCGCGTCGCCGTGGGCGGGGTAGGGCATGGTGCCGTCGGCGGCGAAGGAGCGGTCGCAGATCATCAGGGGCAGGTCCCGCTCCCCTGAGGGCAGCGGCAGCGCCGCCTCCTCCGCGTCGCCCACCAGGAAGAACCCGGCCAGCCCGCGCCAGACCTGCGGCCCGGTGTAATCCATGCGGTGGTCGTGGTACCAGAGCGTGGCGGCCCGCTGCTCCAGCGGGAAGGTGTGGTCGCGGTGGGCGCCCGGCTGGTTCAGGTCGGTGGGATACCCGTCGGACTCCGGCGGGGTGTGGCCGCCGTGCAGGTGGGTGACGGTCGGGACGCCGAGTCTGTTGGTGACGCGCACGACGGTCCGGCGTCCGCTGCGCGCCCGGATGGTGGGTCCGGGGAACTGCCCGTCGTACCCCCAGATCGGGGTGCGCAGGCCGGGCAGGATCTCCACCTCGGCCGGCCGCTGGACGAGCTCGTAGTAGTCGGCGGTCGCGTCGGTCCTGTGCGGCCTGGCCACCGCGGGCAGCGGCAACGGCACCGTGTACGGCTCGGGCAGCGGCGCGCCGCCGACCAGCAGCCTGGGCGACGGCGTACTGCCCAGCAGCGAGCAGCCGGGGACGGTCAGCGCCGCGCCCAGGCCGAGCAGCCGCAGCGCCTGCCGGCGGGTCATCGTCATGCGGGCGCCGTCCCGGCACGGCGGGAGACGACGGCGAGCAGCCCGGTGGCCGGCCACGCGGCCCCGTGGACATGTCGGAATGGAGGAGTTCCCATGACCCGACATCGTCGTCCGGCCATCGGCCGGGGGCATCCCACAGCGGGGTCTTCTCCCGCTACCGCACAGGGATCATCCCGCGGCCCTGGCTACGACGCCGGGAGTAGTTCCGCGTACGGCACTTGAAGGGGAATTTCGTCATTAGTCGTTGTTGTCGCGCTGCGTATCACTCGGCCTGACATTCGCCGATCCTGTCCGGCAGGCGGGAGTACGCGCGTTTAGGACCGTGACACAGGGCACAGGCAGACACCGTCGGGAGGAGATGACATGAAACCTGTGGAGAAAGCCACATCGCTCGGGATGGGCATGCTCAGCGGAGCCCTGGCCGCCGGGCTGTTCAAGCGCGTGTGGAAGATGGCGTCGGGTCAGGACGACGCACCGGACGCGGGCGACCTGTCCCGCGGCTGGACGGAGGTGCTCGCCGCCGCCGCGATTCAGGGCGCCATCTTCGGCCTGGTCAAGGCCGCCGTGCACCGCGCCGGCGCGCAGACCTTCCGGCAGAGGGCGGTCGAGGGGAAGGGCTGACCGCCCGGTGGACGAGCCGGTCGGGCGACGGCCGCGCCCCCGTTCTCGGGGGCGCGGCCGCCTGGTCGTCGTGAAGCCGTTTACTTGTCCGACAGGACGTGGCCGTGGAACTTGGGCTTGTCGGTCTCCCAGTACCGCCAGCCCTCCACGCGGGACGGGATGTCGGCGATTCCGCTGGTGACGTTGAGGACCTTGCAGCTGTCGAGCCGGGCGCGGACGCCGAAGTGGACGCGGTAACCGAAGACGCGGTACCACATGTTGCCGTACTTGCCCTTGCTGATCTCCTGCGTGTAGTCGTGGCCGGTGAAGACCATGTGCCGCTTCTCGAGGTGCGGTGAGACGGTTCTCGCGAGCTCCCGGACGACCGTGTCCGGCGTGATCGTCCTGCTGAAGGACCTGAGCTTGGTGAAGTCCGCCTGGACGAACGCGAGCACTTCGTGCTCCCGGTGGACGCTCACCGTCATCGAGCCGCCGGGCCCGTCGACGAAGCGGGTGCGCGGGACGTAGAAGTGCCTCGGCTCCAGGGAGTGGATCTTGAAGAAGGTTCCCCGGTTGCAGTCGTCCCCGGCCCCGGCGAGGTGGAAGTGGCGCTTGAGGTGCCGCCGGGGAGTCGTGGTGGTCGTGGTCGACGTGTCGTCGGCGTCGTCGTCGTCGTCGTCATCGTCGTCCGTGTCGAACGTGATGACGTTGGGGTCCGAGCCGTCCGAGCCCACCGTGTCGGTGGTCCCGTGCTTGCTGTGCTGATGCGACGAGACAGCGTGCCTGACGGCCTTCTTGAGCTTGTCCTTCGGCGGAGACGCCAGCGCCGGGACGGACATGCCGGCGGCGAGCACCACGGACAGGCTTCCGGCCGTGGCGAGCATCAACAGCGCCTTGACCGGCCGGTTGGCGGTCTCGGTGGTTCGGGAACTGGTGAACATCAGAGGTACCGTTCCTCTCGGAACGCGGCAGGTGGCCGCGGACAATCCATTGGCCGGAAAGGCCCACTTACGCACGCTGAGACATCCCTGCGTGATGGTAAAGATGCTTACAGTTGCCGCGAGCCATCACATGCCGCCACGCCGAACTGGAATTCCCCGTACAGGGAAAGTAAAGGTGAAAAAGCGTCAAGGAGCGGCGCATCCCGTCATTGCCGGTATTGCGTGGCAGGCAATGCCCGATTGACGGCATTCGTGGTGCACCCTTTTGCGGGCCCGAAAAACGGAATAAAGGGTGAAGGGTGTAATTTCCCGTCAGGTGCCGAGAAAGCGTCGCACTCCGGCCGCGATCCAGATCGTCGCCAGGCCCGCGTACGCCGTCAGCAGCGCCATCGGGGCCGACGACAGCGGCACGGACGCGGCGACGGCCACGGCGAGCAGCGTCGTCCAGCCGTACAGGACCTTGCGGGCGCGCCGTGAGCCGGTGTGCCCGGCCTCCTGGACCGGGGTCACCAGCGCCATGACCGCGCCGCCCGCCGTCGCCACCGCCTCCAGGCCCGTCGTCGCCCCGAGCGTAAGCACCACCGCGCCGGCGACCGGCAGGCCGCAGCACAGCGCCGCCAGCCGCGCGTCGCCGCTCGCGAACAGCAGCCTCGTCGTCCTGCCTCGCGCCAGGCGCAACGTGGTGAACGCCTCGGCCACCCACGCCCCCCAGTGCAGCAGCGCGATGAGGACGAACGCGGCGATGAGTCCCGGCATCGCGGGGAGCAGCAGCACCAGCCATCCCCGGCCGAAGAACCTCTCCCGCAGCCGCGACAGGACCCGGTACACGGGGTTGCGCTGCTTGAGCGCGGTCAGCAGCAGCCCGCGGGCGGTGTCGAAGCCCGGGTCCAGGCGGAGCACCTCCCGGAAGGCCGAGGCCGCCTCGCCCGCGTCGCCGGCCGCCAGCGCGGCCTGCCCGTACGCCAGGTGGGCGAGCGGGCTCTCGGGGCTCAGCGCCACGGCCCGCGAGGCGGTCTCCCGCGCTTGGGCGGCGTCGCCGAGCGAGCTGAGGGCCAGCGCCAGCAGGCTCGCGAGATCGGACTCCTCGGGGGCGACGGCCAGCCCGCGCCCGGCCGCCTCGGCCGCCTCCCGCCACTGGCCGGCCTGCAGGTGCGCCCGCGCCAGCACCTCCCAGGTCAGCGCCTCCTCGGGGGAGAGGGCCAGGGACGCCCGCGCCGCCGCGACCGCCTCGGGCAGCCGGTTCGCGCCCCTGAGCACCTGGGCGGCGATGTAGTGCGTGAACCAGTGCTCCGGCGCCAGCCGCACGGCCTCGTGCGCCTCCGCGACCGCCTCGACCCCCCTGTTCTGCGCGTCGAGCGCGACGGCGAGGTAGGCGTGCGCGGTCGCGTGCTCCGGGGCCTCGGCCAGCACGCCGCGCAGCTCCCGCTCGGCGTCCGCGGGGCGGGACAGCTCCAGCAGCGCCCGGGCCCGCTGGATCGCGCCGGCGACGGGCGCGGACGGCATGGTCATCGGACCTGCTTGATCCACGGCATCAGCTCGTCCCAGGCGCCCGAGTCGTTGGCGTGCATCACGTAGTTGCGGGCGGTGCCCAGCCACTCGCGCACGGCCGCCGGCCTGACCGCCTGCGCGGCGGCCAGCAGGTCGGGGGTGGACAGCGGGATGGGCCGGCCCGCGCTGATCGACTGGTGCAGCTTGGCCTCCACCGCCCGGTCCACCACACCCTTGAGGTCGGCGCCGGCGAACAGGTCCGTGACCCGCGCCACCGCCTCGAAGTCCATCTCCGCCAGCGGCTTGTCGCGGCACAGGATCCGCAGGATCGCGGCACGGGCGGCCAGGTCCGGCGGCGGCACGAACACGAGCTGGTCGAAACGGCCGGGGCGGCGGAAGGCCACGTCGATGTACCAGGGCGCGTTCGTCGCGGCCAGCACGAGGACGCCCTCGTTGGCGTGCTGGTCCACGCCGTCGAGCTCGGCCAGGAACTGGTTGACGAGCTGCCGGGTGTGCGCCTGCCGCATGTCGGAGCGGCGCGCCGCCAGCGCGTCGACCTCGTCGAAGAACAGCACGCACGGCCGGTGGCGGCGGGCCAGGTCGAACATGCCGCGCAGGTTGCGCTCGCTGGAGCCGATGTACATGTCGAGGATGTCGGACAGGCCGACGTTCACGAACGCCGCGCCGAGCTCGCCGGCGGCGGCCCGCGCCAGGTGGGTCTTGCCGGCGCCGGGCGGGCCGTACAGCAGCACGCCGCCGCCGGCCCGCTTGCCGAACGCCTTGAACAGCTCGGGCTGCTGGATCGGCAGCAGCAGCTTGACGCGCAGCGCCTCCTTGACGGCCTCCATGCCGGCCACGTCGGCGAAGGAGATCGCGGACCGCTCGACCTGCGCGCCGTCCGGCTCCTCCACGGGCTGCTGCGGGTGCTGCACGGGCTGGTGCGCGGGACCGGCAGAGGGGCCGCCCCACGACGTCCCTGCCGGGCCGGCCGGCTGGGGCGTCAGCCGGGCCGCGAGGTCGGCGTCGGCCAGCGAGGCGTCACGGGAGACGGCCTCGTGGTAGCGGCGGGCCGCGCCGTGCGCGTCGCCCTCGCCGAGCAGCGCCCTGGCCGCGAGCACGCCCAGCCGGGGCGCGTGGCCGGGCGTCGCGAGAAACGGCTCCAGCACGGCCAGCGCCGGCCCGTGCGCGCTCTGCCGGACGAACGCCTCGGCCAGCCCGGCTGCGATCTCCGGGTCCCCGGGCGCCAGCACCAGGGCCGCGCGGTACTCGGCCTCGGCCTCCGCGAGGTACCCCTTGCCCAGGAGCTGGTCGGCGAGGTGCCGTCGCAGAGGAAGGTTGTCCGGCGAGAGGCGCGCCGCTTCGCGGAGCGCCTGGAGTCCGGCGTCGTCGAGCACGCGCGCGGTCCCTTCTGTCGATCGGCCTGCGTTCGGGATGCCTTGAGCACGTTAGGCTACCGAACCCTCCGATCACCGGACCACGTGGGACGAATCAGCGGTGGCCGGTCAGCCGCCGGCGATCTGCTCGCCCGCGTAGTCGAGCAGTTGCTCCGCCGTGGTGAAGCGGCGGGCGTTCTGGTCGCCGAGCAGCACGCCGACCACCTCGCGGCCGCTGCGCTCCCCGGCGAACAGCAGGCAGAATCCCGCGGCGTCCGTGTAGCCGGTCTTGACGCCGAGCACGCCGTCGGCCCGCTGGAGCAGCTTGTTGGTGTTGCGCCAGATGTGTGCCCGGTGCACGGCGGACTTGGCCACCCGGTGCACCTCGCTGCCCACGACCGTCCGGAACGTGGGGTCGTCGAGCGCCGTCTCCGCGAGCTTCACCTGGTCCACGGCCGTGGAATAGCCGCCCTTCGACGGGGTGGGCAGGCCGTCGGGGTTGGTGTAGCGGGTGTTCTGGAGGCCGAGCTTCTTGGCCTCGGCGTTCATCTTGGCGACGAACGCGGTCGTGCCCGGACCGTACCTGCGCGCCAGCGCGTTGGCCGCGTCCGCCCCCGACGGCAGCATCAGCCCGTACAGCAGGTCGCGGACCGTCAGCCGCTCGCCCTTCTTCAGCGCGGCCGTGGTGGCGCCGTTGCTCGTGGCGTGGCGCACGTCGGTCGCGGTGATCGCGATCGTGTCGGTCAGCTGCGCCTCGCGCAGCACCACGTACGCCGTCATGACCTTGACCAGGCTGGCCACCGGGACCCGGCTGGTCTGACGCTTACCGAAGTGCACCGTTCCGGCTGAATCGACCACGTACGCCGTCTTCGCCCCGACCTTCGGCACGGACACGGCCACGGTCCGGACCATGGCCGCGGGCTGGACCGCGGACGTCGGCAGGGCGCCCGCGGGCGCGGGAGAAATGGCCCCCAGGGCGAGAACGAGAGCGGCAGAGCCGATGAAACCCCCAATACGCATGGCGACATGGTCCCAGGTGATCAATGCTCCGTTTGCCGAACCAGGTCTCAAAGACGCGACAACAAGGACCAGTGACGGGTAAACCGCCGTTACGGACGATGGCGAACGGGGGCGTCATGGCGGGCAGGTATGTCATCAGCAGGGACGAGACGGGCGGATTCCGCTTCGCGCTGGTCGCGGGGAACGGGCAGACGGTCGCGGTCGGGGAGGGGTTCGCGACGAAGGCCGCCTGCGTGAACGGGATCGAGTCGGTCCGCCGGATCGCCCCGGACGCCACGGTCGAGGATCGCACCCACGCCCCCGCCTGACGCAGAGCCCCGGCGACGAGCGGCTCATGACATGTGCGGCTCAGGGGGAGCGCGGTTCAGGACACGAGCGCCCAGACGCGGGCGCCCAGGACGCGGGCGGTTCAGGACACGAGGGCCTTGGCGGCGCGCTTCCTGCGACGCCGGAGCGTGAAGGCGACGACGCCCGCCACCGCCAGCACGGCCACCACCACGGCCGTCACCGGCGACGCGGCGGCCAGCCGCAGCCATCCCCACACCAGCGCTGTCAGCCCGAACCACCACATCGGCGCCCATGTCAGGCATCCCAGTGCGCTCGCCACCACGTACCACGGATACGACACGCGCAGCGCCCCGGCCACCCACGGCAGCGTGTGCCGCAGCATCGGCACCCAGAAGCAGCCGAACACGGCAAGCGCGCCCCACCGCTCGACGATCCGCTCGACCTTCGCGATGCGCTCGCGGCCCACCCGCACGCCGATCCGCGAGTCGTACAGCCGCTCGCCGAGCCTGCGTCCGACCCAGTAGTAGACCTGGAACGCCCCGAAGAGAGCCGCGATCAGGATGGCCCCCACCAGCCAGTACGGCAGGCCGAGCCAGAACGGCTCAGTGGGGGAGGGGACGGCCAGCGCCGGACGCGACATAGCGGAACATCACCACCCCAGATCGTACAAAGGTCAGGCTAACCTTAGTTCACGCTCCGCCTTGCCCGCCACAGGCGGTCCCGGCCGCCACCCTCCCGACCCTGCCACATCGGCCTGCCCGTCGCGCGCCCACGGCCACTCCGGCCGTGCAAAAGGTGCAAGCCATCGGCAACCACTCCTCAATCGCTCTCGCGTACACCTGTAGGTGTGCGACGAGGAGTCACGATCATGAGGAAGACGAGTGCCGCGGTCCTGCTCAGCGGGGCGGCGCACACGGCCAAGCTGTTCGTGGCGACCCTCGCCTTCACCGCCGCGTACGTGGGCTTCGCGGCCCACGACACCCCGAGCACCGCCGCCCGGGGCGAGCAGACCGTGACCCTGTCGGCCCGCGCGATACCGATCACCGGGCCGATCGACGAGCGGGCGAGTGGCGGGATCACGCCGGCGCCGCCGGCCCGTTGACGGGCCGGTCAGACGCCCGAGCCGTCGACCGACCGGCGGGCCGCCTCGACCCAGCGCCGCACGCCGACCCGCTCCGCGACCTCCAGCGCCTTGACGTAGTGGCCGCGCGCCGCCTCCGGCTGCCCCAGCCGCAGCGCCAGGTCGCCGAGCGTCAGCGCGACCGGCCACAGCGCCACCACCCCGGTGCCCGCCCCGGCGATCCGGTCGGCGAACGGCACGAGCTTGTCGTAGCAGTCGACCATCCGCTCCCGGTCGTCGAGCAGCATCCCGGCCAGCGCCCGCCACGTCATCGCCAGCTCGTACAGGAAGTCGGGCCGGACCGGCGGCCGGACGGCGGCCACCGCCTTGGCGTCGGCCTGGTGCCCGGCGGAGGCGAGCGCCAGCGCGTACGCGTCGAGCGTCCACTTGGCGCCCCGCTGGTGCGCCTCGGACAGCAGCTCGACGGTCTCGGCCGCGCGGCCGTCGACCAGGTGCAGGCAGAACGTGGTGATCAGCGGCAGGTCCTGGCGGCCCTCCAGCATGCCGGCGCGCGCCGTCATCCGGGCCGCCTCGCGGTAGGTCCGCTCGGCCCCCGCGTAGTCGCCGGCGATCATCATCCGCTGCCCGGAGTACCAGGCGCACACCGCGGCGGGCGCCGACAGGTCGTACTGCCGGGCCAGCCGGTCGGCGGCGGCGGCGTGCTCGTCGGCCACGGCGAACTCGCCGCGCGCCGCCGCGCACTCCAGCAGGACCAGGTGGGCGAGCGCCTGCGTGGCCATCTGGCCGGAGCGCTGGGCCACCTCCAGCAGCTCCCTGCCGATGCTCTCGCGGGTGTCGACCGCCGGGATGTCGTACGACTGACGCAGCCGCCCGCTCAGCGCGGCGGCCAGCAGCACCGGGTCTCCGCTCTGGCGGGCCAGCTCCAGCGCCTCCAGCGACGCCTGCCGCCCGCGCTCGGGCGAGGAGGAGCCCTCCAGCTCCAGCGCGAGGGTCGTGAGCAGGCTGGCGCGCAGGGTCTGCTCACCCTCGGGCAGCTCCATGAGCGCCTTCTCGGTGACGTCCACGATCTCCCACGCGGTGCGCGTGAAGTCGCGCGCCATGCCCTTGTGGGGGACGGCCAGCGAGGCCGCCACCCGGGCGGTGATCTCCAGGTCGCCCAGCGGCAGCGCGGCGTCCATGGCCTCGCGGCGCAGCAGCCGGGCCGCGGTCATGTCGCCGCACAGCGCCAGCGCCTTGATCCGGTGCAGCATGAGCAGCAGCCGGTCGCGCGTGTCACCGCCGGTGCGGTTGAACGCGGCGATGGCCTGCTCCCACAGCGCCGCCGCCTCCCGGTGGGCGAAGCGGCGCTCGGCCTGCTCGGCGGCCAGCCCGGCGTAGTGCACGGCCTTCTCCGAGGCGTCGGCCAGGAAGTAGTGGTGGGCGAGCGCGGCCACGTCGGACGGCGCCCGCCGCTCGATGACGGCCGCGACCGCCGCGTGCAGCCGGGTGCGACGCAGCCGCGACGCGTCGGAGTAGATCGTGTCGCGTACGAGGTCGTGGTCGAACCGCAGCAGCCCGGGGCCCGGCTCGGTGACCAGCCCGGCGAGCAACGCCGCCTCGACGGCCTCCACGACGGCATCCTCATCGCCCGCCACGTCGACAAGCACGTCCACATCGACGTCCCGGCCGATCACCGCGGCCTGGAGCAGGATCTGCTGAGCCCCGGCGGGCAGGCGCGAGATGCGCCGCCGCAGCACGTCGCGCACGCCGGACGGCACGCGCGACAGCACCTCGGCCGCGCTGGCCCGGTCGGCGGCGGCCTCGGAGTCGAGCAGCCGGACGGTCTCGCGCACGAAGAAGGGGTTGCCGGCGGTGCGCTCCACGATCGACTCGACCGCGTCCTCGTCGATCTCGCGTACGCACGTCGCCCTGACCAGCTCGGCCACGGCCTTCGGGTCGAGCCCCGAGAGCTGCACGCGCAGCGGGCCCAGCCGGGCCAGCGAGGCCAGCACGTCGGACTGCCCGTCGTCGAGCTCGCTCTCCCGGCACGTCACGACCAGCATCACCCGGCTGGTGGCCAGCAGGCTGGGCAGCGCGCGCAGCAGGGCGAGCGTCTGGTCGTCGGCCCAGTGCAGGTCCTCCACCGTCAGCAGCATCGGCGCGCGCCGCGCCACCCCGGCCAGGTAGCCGCCGACCGCCCGGTGCAGGCGGAAGCCGCCGGACACCTCGTCGTCGTCGGGATCGGGCGCGGCGTCGTCGAGCAGCGGGGCGAGGAGCTGGGAGTACTCGCCCGCGCCGGTGCGGCCGACCAGCGAGCGCAGGATCTCCACCCACGCCCAGCCGGGCGGCGTCGCGCTGGAGTCGGGGCAGGCGCCCGAGGCCGTCATCCAGCCGTCGCCGGCGAGCCGGCTCTCCAGCTGGCGCAGCAGCGTCGTCTTGCCCGCCCCCGCGACGCCGGTGACGATGGCCACCTGGAACCGGCCCGTACGGCCGGCGGCGGCGGTCAGCCGGGCCAGCTCGGCGTCGCGGCCGACGAACGGCTCGGGCTCCAACGGCGGAGGCTCGACCGCGGCGGCGGGCCGGGGCGGCCAGGTGTCGCCGACCGGCACGGGCCGCGGCGGCCGGGCCACCGTGGCGAGCTCCAGCTCGGGGGACTGGGCGAGGATGTCGGACTCCAGCTTGCGCAGCGCCGGCCCCGGGTCGATGCCCAGCTCGTCGGCCAGGATGCCGCGGGCCCGGCGCAGCGCCGCGAGCGCGTCGCCCTGCCGGCCGCAGCGGTAGAGACCGAGGGCGAGCAGCCGCCAGCCCTCCTCGCGCAGCGGGTGCTCGGTGGTGAGCGCCTCCAGGTCGGGCACGGTCTCGGCGTGCAGGCCGAGGCGCAGGCCGGTGTCGGCGTGCCGCTCACGGGCCACCAGGCGCAGCTCGGTCAGCCGGTGGACCTCGGCCTCGGCCCACGGCTGGTCGGCGAAGTCGGAGTAGGGGGTGCCGCGCCACAGCCCGAGGGCCTTGTGCAGCCGGCCGCGCGCCGACTGCGGGTCGGCCTCCTCCAGGTGCTCGCCGGCGGCGCGGACGAGCTGCTCGAACGTGAGCGCGTCCACCTGGTCGGGCGCCACCCGCAGCGCGTAGCCGGAGGCGACGGTCACCAGCAGCCGGTTGGGTCCGCCACGGGGACGGCCCGGCTCCAGCACACGGCGCAGCCGCGAGATGTAAACCTGGAGCCCCGACTGGGCCCCCTTGGCCGTGTCGTCATCCCAGAGGTCGTACAGCAACGTGTCGACGGGGACGACCTGACCTCTGGCCACGAGAAGCCGGGCGAGGACGGCCCGCTGCCGCAACCCGCCGAGGTCGAGTTCGTCGTCTTCGTACGCCTCGACTGGCCCCAGAACCCGGAACGCCACCATGTCAGCCGCCACGCTATGCAAGCTTCCGAATCACGCACAAGGTCTTTGTTTCGTTTCGGATGGTCACGGGGAGGCCTTCGAGATCGTGGACGGGGGCTCCGTGGCGGTGCCTCGGCCGTCACGCCTGCGCAGCAGCGCCCACGCGCCCAGGGCGAGACCGCCGAACGGGATCTCGATAGTGTAAGTCCAGAAGCCGAACAGCAGTGCGGTCGCGGTGGCCGGAGCCGCCTCCACCCCGAAGGCACTGGTGAGCAGGAGCACCACGCCACCCTCCATGATGCCCGCCCCGCTGGGGGTGATCAGGGCGCTGGTGAGCACGCGCGACAGGGCGAAGACGGCGATCGACTGGGCCAGGCCGGGGTAGGCGCCGGTGGCCAGCATGCACACGGCCATGATCGCCCACTGGAACCCGAGGAAGAACACCATGCCCACCGACAGGCCGAGCCAGCGGGTGCGCACGATGTCCGCGGTGTCGGCGCGCAGCCGATGCAGCGCCTCGGAGGCGTGGAAGCGCAGCCGCAGCAGGCGGACCAGCGCGTCCAGGCCGCGCCCCAGCAGGTCGGCGGCGCGGTCCCAGTAGAGGGCCGCCGCCACGACCGCGCACAGCACCAGGATCGACACCGCGCCCACCCAGCCGGCCCGCGCCACGGTGTGGTTGGGCACCTCGCCCGCCATGAGCAGCGCGATGATGCCGACCGCCGGCAGGATGAACCTGAACAAGGTGTTCCAGATGCCGCTGACCAGCGTCATCACCACGATCGGGCGGTTGGCGAACCCCCAGCCGCGGGTCATCGCGAAGGTCAGCGCCACCCCGGCGGCGCCGCCGAACGGCAGCAGATTGCTCACCGCGCTCCCGGCCGCGTTGAGCGTGAGCGCCCGCGTGTGGCCGAGGCCGGGCAGCGAGCCGGTCAGCACGAACGTGTACGCGAGCAGGCTCAGCAGCCACAACGCGGTCATCAGCGCGATCATGCCGGGACCGAGCGTGGCGAACACCGCGCCGATCGCGTGCCAGGACACCGGCTTGCCGGTCAGCGCGCGGACGATCTGTGGGAGGTACACGACGAGCACCACGGCCAGCGCCAGCGAGAGCGCGGACAGGGTGATCTGGAGCCACTTGTTCTTCATCGCACCCCAGTCTGCCGGTAGGGGACGCGACGCGGATCATCCGCAGGTGTCAACTCGGCCACGGGTCCAGAGGGTGACGCAGGCGGGCGCCGGGCGGGACGTCGCGGCGGACGAACCACTCCGTGCCGAACACGAGGCGGTAGAGCGGGCCGGGGACCTTCAGCAGCACGGCCAGGGTGCGGTCGCCGTCGCCGCCGCTCGCCTGGGAGGCGTGCGCGGCCATGGCCGCCCGCTTCTGTCTCGTGTACTTCCGGACGTTGACCCGGTGGGTGATGGCCTCGCCGGGTGAGTACGCGCTCTCGAACGTGCGCACGTCGAACTCCGGCGGGAACCGGTAGACCTTGCCCGCCAGGCGCAGCAGCCTGACCAGCGGGTCGCGGTTGACCGTCGCCTCCAGCACGATCCGCGTGCCCGCGATCTCCGCGGCGCGCCGCCCCACCCGGTGGACCTGGACGTGGTCGGGATGGCCGTAGCCGCCCGCCGGATCGTAGATCGACAGCAGCTCGGCCTCCTCCTCCCGGAGGATGGCGGCGAGCTTGCCGGCGGCCTCCTCGGAGTCGGCGTCGATGAAGGCGTTGTCGGGCCGCTCGTCGGCCACGCCGCCCTTGGGGCTGAGGCCCGAGTCGCCGTAGCCCAGGCACTCCACGCGGGCGCACCCGAGCAGCGCCGCCGACTCGTACAGCTCCTCCATCCGGGTGCGGCCCAGCTCGTCGCCCGGCTCCATCTCGGCCAGGCCGCGCTCGCCGGCGGTCGCCACCACGAGCACGACGCGGTGCCCCTCGGCCGCGAGCATCGCCATCGTGCCCGCCGTCAGCAGGGCCTCGTCGTCGGGATGGGCGTGGAAGAACACAGCGGTACGTGGAGGCACAGGCCCAGATTAGTCTGGGAGGGGTGCGGATCTTTCACGTGAGTGACTGTTACCTGCCGCGGCTCGGGGGGATCGAGGTTCAGGTCGCCGATCTGGTGCGGATGCAGCGGCGGGCCGGCCACGAGGTCGAGGTGGCCACCGCCACCAGGGGCGAGGAGCTGCCCGGCGTCCACCGGATCGTCGCCCCGATGCCCTTCGACCTGCCCGTGCACCCGGCGGGGGTGAGGCATCTCACGCGGCGCATGACGTCCTCACGGCCGGACGTGGTGCACGTCCACACGGGGGCGGTCTCGCCGTTCGCCTGGATGGGCGTGCGCGCGGCCGTGCGCGCCGGGCTGCCGTGCGTGGTCACCGTGCACAGCATGTGGGACCCGCTCACGCGGGCCGCGTACCGCCTGCTGCGTCTGGCGTACGGCTGGCAGCGCTGGGGCCTGGTGGCCACGACGGTGAGCAACGCCGCGGCGGCGCCGATCCGCGCGGTCGCGGGCGGTCGCGTGCCCGTGCACGTCGTCTCCAACGGCCTCGACCTGTCGGCGTGGCGGCCCGGCACGGCCGGAGGCCGGCCCGTCGAGCGGGACGCGGACCTCGGCGAGGCGGGCGCGGACTTCGAGAAACCCGGTGAGGTGCACATCGTCGCGGTGGGCCGGCTGGCGCCACGCAAGCAGCCGGTGCGGCTGCTGCGGCTGCTCGACCGCGTGCGCGCCCTGGTCCCGGCGGCCGTCCCGCTGCGCGCCACCGTGATCGGCGACGGGCCGGCGCGCGGCTCCATGGAGCGTTACCTCGCCCGGCACGGCATGACCGGCTGGGTGTCGCTGCCCGGCCGGCACACGCGCGAGCAGATCGCCAAGGTGCTGGAGTCGGCCGACGTGTTCGTGGCGCCGGCGCCACGCGAGTCGTTCGGCATCGCCGCGCTGGAGGCCCGCGCCGCCGGTCTGCCGGTGGTGGCGCGGGCGCAGAGCGGGGTGGCCGACTTCGTCCGGCACGGCACGGAGGGCCTGCTCGGCCGCGACCTCGGCGAGATGGCGGCGGCGGTGGCCCGCCTGTGCGCCGACGCGGGCCTGCGCGACCGGATCACCGCGCACAACCGCGTCACCCCGCCGACGGCGGGCACCTGGCCGGCCGTCCTGGAGGGGTTCGACCGCGCGTACGCGGAGGCCGGCGCTCAGGGACGGTTCAGCACCACGTAGCCGTCGCGCTCGAACACCCTCCGGTAGCCCTCGGCCTCCAGCCGCCCCACCTGCGCCGCCTGCTCCTCGGCCGAGCCGAACGGGAACTCCCAGCGGGCCGTGTCCGCCACCACCCACGGGGCGCCGTGCGGCTGCCCGGTCCACAGCAGGACGGTGGTGCGGGAGCTGAGCGCAGGCCCGACCGAGTTGGTGGCCTCCACGACGACGCCGGCCGGTACCTTCGACACCGCCTCCCGGGCCGCGGCCACCTTGACCTGGTCGCCCCGGTAGAAGTCGGGATGGTAGAGCTGGTCCAGCGCGAAGCGGGGCACCAGCGTCACGGCGATCACGCAGGCGCCGAACGCCCAGGCCAGCCGCAGCGGCCGGTCGTCGGGCCGCCGGAGCCGGCGCAGCAGCCTGGCCAGCCCGTCCACGCCCGCGCAGAGCAGGATGACCACGGTGAACGCGTTGTACTGGAAGTCCGCCTGCCACCACAGGGCCCGGTCCGCAAGCATGCGTTCGAGCACGTGCGGCAGCGCGACCAGCGACAGGGGCGACAGCAGGCACAGCAGGAGCGTCGGCCAGGCCATCAGGAAGAGCGTGTCCACCTTGGCCTCGTCGCTGAACGGCAGCAGGATCGCGGCGACGGGGTCCCGCAGCAGCATCAGCAGGGCGCCCGGCACGTCCGGGCCGAGGTGGCCGTACGCCCAGAAGTCGTCGGCGCTGCCGCCCAGCATGGGGATGAGCGCCCCGCGCGTGATGAGCACGCCGCCGACGCCGATCGCCGCGCAGCACACCCCGCGGAAGCGGTCGCCGGTGACGAACAGGTAGAGGGCGAACCCGATCACCATCAGGCCCATGTCCTCCTTGACCAGGAGGAGCCCGCCCATCGCCGCGAACGCCGGCAGCGACCGGCCCGCGTGGTAGCGCTCGATCATGATCGAGGTGAGCAGCGGGACGAACATCACCTCGTGCACGTCGAACGCGATCGCCTGCGCCACGGGCCAGGACAGCGCGTACGCGACGGCGACGAGGTAGGCCGGGCCGGTGCCGAGCACCCGGCGGGTGAACAGCCAGACGAACGGGATCGCCGCGGCGAACAGCAGCGCCTGCGCGACGACGAGCGACTCCGGCCCGTCGTGGACCCAGTAGAACGGTGCGAGCAGCGCGTACGCGGGGGAGAAGTGGTCGGCCAGTTGCAGGTAGTCGAGCCCCCGGCCGTGGATGGCGCCGACCGCCGGCGCGTACGGGGGCCGGAAGTTCGAGTAGTTGCGCACCGTCTGATCGAAGATGACGAGGTCGAAGACGGAGGCGCGGAAGGTGGCCAGCTTGACCAGGCCGACGGCCGCGTAGGCGGTGGCGGACAGTAGGGCGATCAGGCCCACGCCGAGCCGGTGATCGCTCAGCCACAGCTTCCAGAGGGAGGGGGTGGCGGGGGTCGTCTCGGTCTCGCCCGCCGGCGTGTCGCCCGTCACGGGCAGCAAGAGTAGACGGATTTTTCGGGACATGCGCGGGACCAGCCCGCCGCAAGAACGGCCGGCCGCCGCGATCGCACTGCCCCCCGCAGGCGTCGCGACGGCCGGAGGCGGGATCAGCCGCAGGCGCTCTGGATCTTCGTCTGCGCCGACGAGATCTTCGACATGCTCGCCGTCACACCGGACGGATTGTCCATCTTGATGCCGTCGAAGACGGCCGCCATGTCGTTGATCGCGCCGGCGAGGTCGCCGTCGTAGTTGCCGGCGAGCGTCTTGAGCTTGCCGGCGGCCTCCTGGCTGGCCTTCTCGAATGCCTTGGGGTCGGTGCCGGCGCTCGCCAGGGAGCCCTGGAGCTCAGTGGTGATCTTGGTGATCTCCTGGCCGACTTGGTTGCAGTCGACCGCGTTGCCGATCGCGCCACAGGCGGTGGTGAGGCCGGCGAGGGTGAGCGTCGCGATCACGACGGCGATGCGACGACGAGGGGTGTTCATTTCAGGCCCTTCTTTGCTTTTGCGGATGAAGGGAAAGTATGGGGCCTTCCTTGACCACCACTTGCACACCACTGTCAACGCCGGCATCCCGCCGTCCCCGTGCATGGCGTCGTCGCGTCCGGCGCCGACGTGTCGCGCTCGGCGGAGTTGTTCCACCAGGTCAAACGAGCAGGGCTTCGAGGCGTGCGAGCGCGCCGGTGGGTGAACGAGCGCCCGCGCGGGTGACGCGCGGGCTTGTCACGGACATGACGGCGGCCTCAGAACGGCAGCCTCCGGCCGGACGGAGTGCGCAGGTCGAGGGGCGCCGGCTGCTGTGCCGGCCGGGGGCGTTGCACGATCTGGACTCTCTTCACAACCGAGGGATACCCATCGGATTGCCTTGAACTCCTCATGAGCGGGTACCGTGACAGGTGATGCTGGCAGAACCATTCGTGCACCCGGCGCTCTACTACCGAGGCGACCGGGAGTACGTCGCTGCTACCACGGCCTTCATCCGCGCCGGTCTGGCCGCGGACGAGCCGGTGGCCGTCTCGGTGCCGGCCGCCAATCTCAAGCTCATCGAGGGTGGCCTCGGCTCCGACGCGGCTCACGTGCTGCTCCTCGACATGGAGCAGGAAGGCCGCAACCCCGGCCGCATCATCCCCTCGGTCCTGCGGGCCTTCGCCGACCGCCACACCGACAGGCACGTGCGCATCATCGGCGAGCCGATCTGGGCCGGCCGCAGCGCCACCGAGTACCCCGCCTGCGCGCAGCACGAGGCACTGATCAATCACGCCTTCAGCGGGCGGAACGTCACGATCCTGTGCCCCTATGACGCCGAGCGGCTCGACCCCCTGGTCCTGCGCGAGGCGGAGCTGACCCACCCGGTGCTCCAGGACAGCGAGGGTGAGCGGGCCAGCGCCGCCTACGACCCCGACCACGTCGTGCGCGAGCACAACCGGCCCTTGGACGAGCCCGCCGACTTCGCCGCCCTCCGCTTCGACCGCGGCAACTTCGCCGCGGCCCGCACCCTCGCCGCGGGCCGCGCGGCCGAGCTGGGCTTCGACGGCACCCGCCTGGACGACATCCGCCTGGTCGTCGCCGAGCTCGGCGCCAACAGCCTCGACCACGGCGGCGGCGCGGGCGACATCCGCGTCTGGGCCGAGGACGACCGGCTGGTGTGCGAGGTCAGCGACACCGGGCACATCACCGACCCGCTGGCAGGCCGCCGGCCGGTCGATCCGCGCGTCGCGGGCTCGCGTGGGCTGCTCATCGTCAACCTGCTGAGCGATCTCGTACGGGTCCACACACGGGCCGGCGGCACCACGATCCGCGCCTACTTCCAGATCCCCGCCCGCTGACCCGCGGTAGGGCGCCCGGGTGGGGCCCGCCCTACCGACCCTGAGGCGGCCCTCCCCATCGGGGTGACGTCCGCCCAGGTCACCGGCCTCCTCCCAGGGACGCCCCGACCAAGGTATTAGGGGGACGTTCAGGGCCGGTTCGGGCCGATCTCCGATATTCCGCAAGGCCGTGTTCCACGAGCTTTGAAGCATGAAGGCATTGCTTGTGAGCGGACTCTCCACCATCGCCACCGGGTCGGGCGCCATGCTGGCCCTGCACGCGCGAACCGGGCTCGACCCGATGCACACCGTGATCAGCTCGTACGCCTTCGCCCCGGGAGGCTGGCTGCTGCCCACGTCGCTGACGCTGTTCGCCGTGGGCGCCGCGCTCACCGCCGAAGGGCTGCGCCGGGCCGGGGCGAACGGCGGCGTCGTCGTGCTGGTGGTGGCGTGGGCGGTCAGCATGTTCCTCATCGGGGCGTTCCCGACGGACCGGCCGGGCGTGCCGCTGTCGCTGTCGGGCGGCATCCACCGCTACGCCGCCTTCGCCGCGTTCCTCGCCATGCCGGCGGCCGGGATGCTGTGGGCCAGGACCCGCGCCCGGTACGCGGTGGCGGTGCGGGTGCTGAGCGCGATCGCGCTCGGCGCGCTCCTGCTCGTCGTGATCCCCTACGTGGTGCGGATGTGCGGCATCCCGCTGGCCGACGACGAGGTCCCGGCCGGGCTGACCCAGCGCGTGGTGGTCGTCTCCGAGGTGGGAGTGCTCGCCCTGGCCGGTCTGTCGATGCTGCGGTCCCTTCCCCGGAAGCCGGCCCAGCAGGCGGTTCAGCGGTCCCAGGGCGGGGTGTCGCCCATCTTGGCGTAGTAATTGGCGAGGTGCGCCTTGACCCGGGGCACCTCCTCCTCGGGCAGGCGGACCCCGCCCCTGGCGCCGTCCACGACCCCGGCCGCGGAGATGACGGCCCGCGGCACCACCTTCAGCTCACCCCCGACGACGTCGGCGATCGGCAGCTTGTAGGCGCCGAACTCGTCGGCGTCGTCGCCGTCGTACCAGACGTGCGCCTGCCGGTACTTGTCGGTCGGCGCGTCCTCCGCGCCCGCCCACTTCCGCACCCGCTTCTCGGCCGCGGCGGCGTCCCACGCGCGGTCGCGGTCGGCCAGCGGCAGATCCTGGAACCTCGTCACCGTCATGACAAGCAGCTACCCGCCCGGCAGGCGTGAAACGGCCGCCCAGCGGTAGGAGCACGGTCCGACCGAACGGATCTGATGAGGAGATGTCGAGATGAGCGTGCTGATCGCCTATGACGGGTCCGAGGACGCCAAGGCCGCGATCGCTTTCGCCGGGACGTTGCTGAAGGGACAGCCGGCCGTGGTGCTGACCGTGTGGGAGCGGGCGGCGATGACGTCGGCGCGCGCGTCGGCGGGTCTCGTGGTCGCGGTGGGAGACACGAGCGCGGAGGACGACGCGATCGAGCAGTCCATGACGGACTTGGCGGCCGAGGGGGCCAGGCTCGCGCGGGAGGCGGGACTGGAGGCCACGCACCGGGTGGCGACCGACGCGCTGTCCGTGTGGTCGGCGATCGTGGACGTGGCCGAGGACATCGGCGCCACGCTCATCGTGACGGGCACGCGGGGCATGGGCGGGATCCGGTCGCTGCTGCTGGGCAGCACGTCGGACCGCGTGCTGCACCACGCCACCAGGCCCGTCCTGGTGGTCCCGTCCCCGCACACGGACTCCTGACCCGCCGCCGCCGGTCCGGTTCTGTGCCGATGCGAGAATGTCGGCGGCGTGGGGCAGAGCGGCTCCCGTGGAGGGAGGGGCGACGTGGCGGAGGGACTGGCGCGGCGGCTCGGCACCGGGGACGCGGTCGTCGTCGGGCTGAGCGCCATGATCGGCGCGGGCGTGTTCGCCGCGTTCGCCCCGGCGGCGGCCGCCGCCGGGCCGTGGCTGCTCGCCGCGCTGGCCCTGGCGGCCGTCGTCGCCTACTGCAACGCCACGTCGTCGGCCCGCCTGGCCGCCCTCCACCCCGAGTCGGGCGGCACCTACGTCTACGGTCGGCGCCGGCTCGGCCCGCTGTGGGGCTACCTGGCCGGCTGGGGTTTCACGGTCGGCAAGACGGCCTCCTGCGCCGCGATGGCGCTGACCTTCGGCGCCTACGTGGCGCCGGGCCTGGCCAGGCCGCTCGCCGTCGCCGCCGTGGTGGCGGTCACCGTGCTCAACCTGTACGGCGTGCAACGATCCGCCGTGGCGGCGCGGGTGATGGTGGCGTTCGTGCTGGCCGTCCTCGCGGCGGTCATCGCCACCGGCCTGCTCGCCGCCCCACCTGCCCCGGGCGGGCAGAACCCCACGGCTCCCGGCATGTGGGGGGTGCTCCAGGGGGCCGGGCTGCTGTTCTTCGCGTTCGCCGGGTACGCCCGGATCGCCACCCTGGGCGAGGAGGTACGCGACCCGGGCCGGACCATCCCCCGCGCGATCGGGATCGCCCTCGGCATCACGCTCGCCGTCTACACCCTGGTTGCCCTGGCAGCCCTCCACGTCCTGGGCCACGCGCGGCTGGCGGCCTCCGGCGCCCCGCTGGCCGAGGTGGTGACGGCGGCGGGCTTCGGCGGGCTGCGGCCCGTGGTGACGGCCGGCGCGGCGGTGGCGGCGCTCGGCGCGCTGCTCGCCCTCGTGCTCGGCGTCTCCCGCACGGTGCTCGCCATGGCGCGCGAGCGCGACCTGCCGCACGTCCTGTCCGCGGTCGACCCGGTACGGCGGGTGCCCCGGCGCGCCGAGCTCGCCGTGGGCGTCGCGGTGGTCCTGCTGGTGATGGTGGCGGACCTGCGCGGGGCGATCGGGTTCTCCTCGTTCGGGGTGCTGGTGTACTACGCGATCGCCAACGCCGCCGCCCTGACCCTGTCGCGGGAGGAGGGCGCCCCGCCCAGGATCGTCCCCGTGGCGGGGCTCGTCCTGTGCCTGCTGCTCGCCGCCACCCTGCCGCCGGCCTCCGTGGCGGCGGGCCTGGCGGTCTTCGTCGTGGGGGTCGGCGTCCGGGCGCTCGTCCACCGCCGCACGTGACCCGGGAGCCGTACGACGTACGTAGGCCGGAAAAAGGGCGAGCCGGGGCGGTGGGCGGCGCGTTAGGATCGGCGGCATGACGCTGCGCACGGTGATGACCGCCCCCTAGGGGGTTCATCGTCCACGTCCTGTCGAGGCCCCGCTGACCGGGGCCTTCGTCATGTCCGGCCCCATGGGAGGTTCCGGATGTACGTCACGACCACGATTCCCTACGTCAACGCCCGCCCGCACCTGGGGTTCGCCCTGGAGATCGTGCAGGCGGACGTGCTCGCCCGCCACCGTCGCGGCCGGGGCGAGCCCGTACGGTTCCAGACCGGCACCGACGACAACTCGCTCAAGAACGTCCTGGCCGCCGAGGCCGAGGGGGTGCCGGTGCGGGAGCTGGTGGACCGCAACGCGGCGGCCTTCGAGGCGCTGCGCGAGCCGCTGGAGCTGTCGTTCGACGCCTTCGTCAGGACGAGCCGCCATCCCGGGCACCGGGCGGGCGTCGAGCGCCTCTGGAAGGCCGTGTCCCACGACCTCTACCGGCGCTCGTACGAGGGCCTCTACTGCGTGGGCTGCGAGCAGTTCTACCCGGAAGAGCCCTGCCCGGAGGGGCACGAGGCGCCGTTGCAGCGGGTGGCGGAGGAGAACTGGTTCTTCCGCCTGTCCCGGTACGGGGAGCGGCTGATCGACCTCGTCGAGAGCGGGCGGCTTCGGGTCGAGCCGGCCGCGCGGCGCAACGAGGTGCTGGCGTTCCTGCGGAGCGGCCTGGAGGATCTCAGCGTCTCGCGCTCCGCCGCCCGCGCCCGCGGCTGGGGCATCCCCGTGCCGGACGACCCCGGTCAGGTGGTGTACGTGTGGTGGGACGCCCTGGCCAACTACGTCACCGCGCTGGAGGACGACTACGACCGCTGGTGGGTGCGGGAACCCCGCAGGGTCCACCTGGTGGGCAAGGGCGTGATCCGGTTCCACGCGGTGTACTGGCCGGCGATGCTGCTGTCGGCGGGGCTGCCGCTGCCGAGCGACATCGTCGTGCACGACTACCTGACGGCCGGCGGGCGCAAGATCAGCAAGTCGTCCGGCGTCACCGTGGACCCGGTGGCGCTCGTGCGGGCCTACGGCGTCGACGCCGTGCGGTGGTGGCTGCTGCGGGAGGTGCCGCGCGTGGGTGACGCCGACTTCACCGAGGAACGACTGGTCGCCCGCGCGGACGAGGACCTGGCCAACGGCGTCGGCAACCTGGTGAACCGGGTCGTCACGATGGTCCATCGCTTCCAGGACGGCCACGTGACCGATCGGGGAGATCGGGCGGGTCAGGCCGGGGAGGCGGAGCGGGCGCTCGCGGAGGCCGGGGAGCGGACGGGCGCGCTGGTGGACGAGGCGCTGGAGGACTTCGACTTCCGGCGGGCCGCCGCGGCGGTGCAGGGGATCGTGGCGGCGGCGAACGCGTACGTCGAGCGGGTCAGGCCGTGGCGGCAGGAGCCGGCCGGCCGGGAGGCGTCGCTGGCCGCGCTGGTGGCCGCCTGCCGGACGCTGGCCGTACGACTGGAGCCCTTCCTGCCCTCGGCGGCGGCGCGCGTGGCGGCGGCCGTGGGCGGCGAGCGGCTGCCCGCGCCCCGCCCGCTGTTCCCCCGCCTCGCCGGCTCGGGCGTTGACCGGCCCGCGGGACGCGCCTAGGTTGGCGCCTGCATGGCCTGGACGGTGTGGGCGGCGCTCGGGTGAGCGCGTACCGTCCGGCCGGCATGGAGGTGACCATGCCCGTCCCCACCGTGCGGGGTCCCGTCGAGGTCGCCGATCTCGGGCAGACGCTGATGCACGAGCACGTGTTCGTCGTCTCGCCCGAGCACCTGGAGAACTACGGCCGGGGCGCCTGGTGGGACGAGGAGTTCCGCGTGGCCGACGCGATCCGCAAGCTCAACGCGCTGGCCGCGAAGGGCGTGCGGACCATCGTCGACCCGACCGTGTGGGGGCTCGGCCGCTACATCCCGCGCATCCAGCGCGTCGCCGCCGGGGTGCCGGACCTGCACATCATCGTGGCCACCGGCCTCTACTGCTTCGAGGAGCTGCCGCACCAGTACGAGCACCGCGGCCCCGGCCTGCTCCTGGACGGACCGGACCCGATGGTGGACGACTTCGTGCGCGACCTGACCGAGGGCATCGCCGACACCGGGGTGCGGGCGGCGTTCCTCAAGTGCGTGGTCGAGGAGAAGGGGCTGACACCGGGCGTCGAGCGGATCTGCCGGGCCGTCGCCCGGGCGCACCTGCGCACGGGCGCGCCGATCACCGTGCACACGAACGCCGGGGCGCGCACCGGGACGATCGCGCTCGGCCTGTTCGCCGAGGAGGGCGTGGACCTGACGAAGGTGGTCGTGGGCCACGCCGGCGACTCCAACGACCTCGACCACCTCATGGGCCTGGCCGACACGGGAGCCACGCTCGGCATGGACCGGTTCGGCCTGGACCTGTACAACTCGACCGAGCGGCGCGTGGCCACGATCGCGGAGCTGTGCCGTCGCGGGTACGCCGACCGGATGGTGCTCAGCCACGACACGGCGTGCTTCATGGACTACTTCGGCGCGGCCTGGGACGACGATCTTGCCATCATCGCCCCGAACTGGCGATACGATCACATTCACGATCAAGTCTTGGCAATGTTGCTGGAATCGGGCGTGGCGCAGCGGCATATTGACCAAATGCTGGTGTATAACCCGAGAAGCTACTTTGCGTAAAGTAGTGGGATCGGTAACGCAACGCGGGTAGGTGGAGCTGGGTGACTTCGGAGCAAGCCTTGTCGATCAGCTTGGGGCTCCAGGGCCCATGCGTCATCGCGAGGCTCACAGGAGACTTCGATTTCGCCTCAGCCGCCGAAGTGCGCGATCGCGTGACCAAGGCGCTCGATCTCACGCAGCCGCCGATGCTGGTCATCGACATGCAGGGCGTCGAGGTGTGCGACTCCTCCGGCCTGTCGGTGCTCGTCTACGTTCACAAGGCCGTCACCGCGTCCGGCGGCCGGCTGCTGCTGGCCGGGCTGAACGGCAGGTGCAAGCACCTGTTCGCGATCACCGCGCTGGACAAGTTCTTCGACATCCGCAGCACGGCGGAGCTGGCCATCGCCGAACTCAGCGAACCGGGGAATTCACCGCCGTTCACGGGGTAGTCGCGATGGCATGCCGGCCCACGAGCCCGACCTTTTGGGTGTCTACCTGGAGCAGATCGGCGGCATCCCGCTGCTGACCGCCGCCGACGAGGTCGAGCTCGCGCGGCGCGTCGAGGCCGGCCTGTACGCCGGCCACCTGATCACCCTGGGAGGCGGGCACGAGACGGTGAGCCTCGCCGAGCTGTGCGAGATCCGGGACGAGGGGCTGCGCGCCAAGGACGTGCTCATCAGGTCCAACCTGCGGCTCGTGGTGGCGGCCGCCCGGCGTTACGCCCAGCGCGGGCTGCCCCTCCTCGACGTCATCCAGGAGGGCAACCTCGGGCTGATGCGGGCCGTGGAGAAGTTCGACTACAGGCGCGGCTACAAGTTCTCGACGTACGGGATGTGGTGGATCCGGCAGGCGATCGAGCGCGGCATCCACGACAAGGGTCGCACCGTCCGGCTGCCCACGCACGTCGGCGAGGAGCTGTCGCGCCTGACCAGGCTGGACCGGCGGCTCGCCGTCGAGCTGGGCCGCGAGCCGCGCGACGCCGAGCTGGCCGAGGCCGCCGGGCGCACGGCGGCCGAGGTCACCACGCTGCGCCACCTGGCCCGGGACACCGTCAGCCTCGACCTGCCGGTCGGCGAGAACGGCGAGAGCAGCCTCGGCGACATGATCGTCGACGAGAACGGCCAGCAGGTGCAGGAGCTCACCGAGCAACGGGCGCTCAGCGCGGAGCTGCGCGCGCTCGTCACCGCGCTTCCGCCGCGTGAGGCGTTCGTCATCCGGCAGCGGTACGGCCTGGCGGGCAGCGAGGCCGCCACGTACGGGACGATCGCGGACCACCTGGGGCTGACCCGCGAGCGTGTCCGCCAGCTGGAGCGGCAGGCACTGAAGCGGCTCAGGCGGGGGAGTCCGGTGACGGCGTGGGCGTCGTGAGTCGGCTCAGCCGGGGAGTCCGGTGACGGCGTGGGCGTCGTGAGGCGTTGACCCGGTGGAGATCGTGACGGTTAATCGAAGTGCCTGAGGTCGCTTCTGACGGGGGAAGCGAGGGCTCGTCGCCTCTGGGGGCACCATGCGCAACCGTCTCTCGGCCACGCTCTTATCCGCCACGCTGCTGTCCACCGCGCTCTTGTCCGCCACACCGGTCCCGGCCGCGGCCGCGGACACGGGTGCCGGCGCGCACCTGATCCGCTACAAGATCGTCTTCGGCAGGTGCAAGGACACGTGCCGCATCAAGGTCAAGATCACCAACATCTCGCGCAAGACCCTGTACGACGTCTCGCTCAACGCCCGGCTCAAGGTCAACAAGACCAAGGTCGGCTCGTGCTTCGACTACGTGGGCACCATCCGCGCCAAGCGCGAGCGCTGGGCGGGCTGCACCGTGCGCTCCGCCAAGCTGACGTCGATGTGGAACCGGTGGCTCGACGGCGAGATCCGCTGGGACACCCGCGCCGGCACGGTCGTCCACTACGAGTACTACCGCTGAGGCCGACCGGCCGCATCGCCGGCCTGGTCCGCGGACCAGGCGGGAAAGCCAGGGGTCCGAGCCCGGCTCGGCCCCTGGCCGTCAGGAGGTGACGAGCAGGGCCAGGCCGATCAGCACCACGATCGGCACCACCCAGACCACGGCCTCGGCAGCGAACTCCTTGTACATCGCGCGGATCTCCCTCATCACGCCCCGGGGGGGCGGCGTACACGTCACTGCGCAGCATAGCCGCCCACGCCCGCCACTCCGTCCAGCACCGCTCCCACGCCTGCCCCAGGGGAGGGGACGGGGATCAGGCCGACGAACGCGCGGGACCGGACTACAGGGCGGGGGTCAGCCCTCGTCCCCATCACGCAGACGGCTCAGGGCCAGGCGCTTGCCCAGTCCCGCCAGGGACTCGTCGGCCATCAGCGCCGCCAGACGAGGGGCGTCGGCGTCCACCTGGCGCAGGACCTCCGGATCCGCGCCGGCGAAGCGGCTCCAGGCGCGCACCACGTCCGGCATGGCGGCGATCGCGTCAGGCGACAGGATCGCCTCCCGGGGCAGCCACGACGCGAGGAACTGCGACACTCTCCCCGGACTCCACCACAGGGGACGATCCCCGATGAACTCCACCAGCTTCGCGAACGCCTCCTCGGCTCCCGGCACGGGCGGCAGGTCGTGGAAGCGGGAGAGCGTGTCGTCGGGAGCCGGCCGTACCGGATCGGGGACAGAGCGGGCGCGGGCCAGCGCGAACGGCCGCATGCCCGGGAACGTGTCGGCGACCGCCGCCCCCATGACGCGGTCCGTGAGCTCCACCGCGTCCAGGACCCGCCCGGCCACGGCGCGGGGCTCGGCCGGTTGGAGGCTCAGGTCGTCGAGGAACTTGGGCTCCTCCACCAGCGCGTCCACCGCCAGGCCGCCGTTGACCTGGTCGACGGCGACGACGAGCAGGTGCGGCTCCTTGCCGGGGCGGTAGCGGAAGGACAGGGCGGCGAGCGTCTGCAGGCCGTGGCGATCCGCCTTGCCGTACCAGGCTCCGTCGCACTCGACCTGCCCCATTCGCGCCACCCAGCCGGGCAACGCGTCCCTGGCCTCGGCGCCGTGCGCGGCGTACAGATCGGCGAGGGGCGTCTCGCCGGGCGCGGCGTCCGCCTGCGGGTCCACGGTGTCGGGGGTCGCGACGGCGGCGAGGGCGGCCAGCGCGAGGCGGGCCTCCGGAGTGCCGGCCTCCACCAGCTCCCGCACGAGCTCGCGCGCGTCAGCGGGGTCCAGCCCGCCCATGAGCCGTGACGCCCACAGCTCGGTACGCAGGGGAGAACGCCACCTGAGCAGATCACGCGCCTGGGTGACCGCCGTCGTAAACGCTGGAGTGCTCACCCTCCGACCGTAGTCCACGGATCTCCATGGCCGACGCGGGGCAGGCCCACTGCCAGGCCGAGCGCCGCCCGAGGTCCGCCAGCGCCGCGCGACGGTCTCGGCCGCCCGCTCGTACGGACGTACGGCCGGGGATGGTCGGACCCATCCCGGGGCTGGGGCCGGAAGGGGGTCGGACCCGCGCGGCCGTACGTCAGCGGTGGTCGCCCGTCGGGACGTACGGCCGGGGGCGGTCCGACCCACCCCGGGGCTGGGGCCGGGCGGGGGTGGTCGGACCTGCCCCCGCCCGTACATCAGCGGTTGTCGCCCGAGAGGCCGGCCTTGCGGAGGGCCTCGGCCATGGCACCCGAGGGGGCGGGGCGGTCCTGGCGCTGGCCGCCGCGGCCACGCTGGCCACCGTCGCGGCCCCGAGCGCCGCCATCACGCCCGTCACGACCCTGGCCGCCGTCACGACCCTGGCCGCCGTCACGGCCCTGGCCGCCGTCACGGCCCTGCGCGCCGGCGCCGTCACGGCCGCCCGCGCCACGGCCGCCGTTCCGGCCGTTCCCGCCGCGACCGCCGGCACCCCGGCCACCGCCCTCACCACCGGCGCCCTGACCACCGGCGCCCTGACCACGGGCGCCGTCACCGCGAGCCCCCTCGCCGCGGCCACGAGGGCCGCGGGACTCGCCGCCGGAGGCGGTCGTCTCGTCCTCCAGCCGGAGCGTGAGGGAGATGCGCTTGCGCGGGATGTCCACCTCCAGCACCTTGACCCGGACGATGTCGCCCGGCTTGACCACGTCGCGCGGGTCCTTGACGAACGTGCGGGACATGGCAGAGACGTGGACCAGGCCGTCCTGGTGGACGCCGACGTCGACGAACGCGCCGAACGCCGCCACGTTGGTGACCACGCCTTCCAGGATCATCCCCGGCTGGAGGTCGGAGATCTTCTCGACGCCCTCCTTGAACGTGGCGGTCTTGAAGGCCGGTCGCGGGTCACGGCCGGGCTTCTCCAGCTCGCGCAGGATGTCGGTGACCGTCGGCAGGCCGAACGTGTCGTCGGTGAACTCCTGCGGCTTGATGGAGCGCAGCGCCGCGGTGTTGCCGATCAGCGACTTGAGGTCGGTCTGGACCGAGCCGAGGATGCGCCGCACCACGGGGTAGGCCTCGGGGTGGACGCTGGAGGCGTCGAGCGGGTCGTCGCCGCCGGGGATCCGCAGGAAGCCCGCGCACTGCTCGAACGCCTTGGGCCCGAGGCGGGCGACGTCCTTCAGCGCCGTGCGGGAGCGGAACGGGCCGTTGGTGTCGCGGTGGCGCACGATGCTCTCGGCCAGCGTGGACCCGATGCCGGACACGCGGGTGAGCAGCGGCGCGGAGGCGGTGTTGACGTCGACGCCCACGGCGTTGACGCAGTCCTCGACCACCGCGTCGAGCGAGCGGGACAGCTTGGTCTCGGCCAGGTCGTGCTGGTACTGGCCGACGCCGATCGACTTCGGGTCGATCTTGACCAGCTCGGCCAGCGGGTCCTGGAGGCGGCGGGCGATCGACACGGCGCCGCGCAGCGAGACGTCGAGGTCGGGCAGCTCCTGCGAGGCGTAGGCGGAGGCCGAGTAGACCGACGCGCCGGCCTCCGACACCACGATCTTGGTGACCGACGGCATGTGCTTGACCAGCTCGCCGGCCAGCTTGTCGGTCTCGCGGGAGGCCGTGCCGTTGCCGATGGCGATCAGCTCGACGCCGTGCCGCTGCACCAGCGCGCCGAGCACCGCGAGCGACTGGTCCCACTGCCGCTTGGGCTCGTGCGGGTAGATGGTGGCGGTCTCGACGACCTTGCCGGTGGCGTCGACCACGGCCACCTTGACGCCGGTGCGCAGGCCCGGGTCGAGGCCCATCGTGGTGCGCGTGCCGGCGGGGGCGGCGAGCAGCAGGTCGCGCAGGTTGGCGGCGAACACCCGGACCGCCTCGTCCTCGGCGGCCTGCCAGAGCCGCATCCGCAGGTCGAGGCCGAGGTGGACGAGGATGCGGGTGCGCCAGGCCCAGCGGACGGTCTCGTTCAGCCAGCGGTCGGCGGGCCGGCCCTGGTCGGAGACGCCGAAGCGGGTGGCGATGCGGCCCTCGTAGTCAGGGCTGTCGTCAGGCTCCAGCGTGACGCTGAGCACCTCCTCCTTCTCGCCCCGGAACATCGCCAGGATGCGGTGGGAGGGCAGCTTGGTGAGCGGCTCGCCGAACTCGAAGTAGTCGGAGAACTTGGCCCCCGCCTCCTCCTTGCCCTCGCGGACCTTGGACACCAGCCGGCCGCGGGTCCAGAGCTGCTCGCGCAGGGACCCGATGAGGTCGGCGTCCTCGGCGAAGCGCTCGATCAGGATGGCCCGCGCGCCCTCCAGCGCCGCACCGGCGTCGGCCACGCCCTCCGTGACGAACCCCTCGGCCTCGGCCGCCGGGTCGAGCGACGGGTCGGCGAGCAGCCGGTCGGCCAGCGGCTCCAGGCCCAGCTCGCGGGCGATCTGCGCCTTGGTGCGCCGCTTGGGCTTGTACGGGAGGTAGATGTCCTCCAGCCGGGCCTTGGTCTCGGCCGCCATGATCTGGGCGCGCAGCTCGTCGTCGAGCTTGCCCTGGGACTCGACGGACTCCAGGATGGCCGTCCGCCGCTCCTCCAGCTCGCGCAGGTAGCGCAGCCGCTCCTCCAGGGTGCGCAGCTGCGCGTCGTCGAGGGCGCCGGTGACCTCCTTGCGGTATCGGGCGATGAACGGCACCGTGGCGCCGCCGTCGAGCAGCTCGACGGCCGCGAGCACCTGCCCGTCGCGCACGCCGAGCTCAGCCGCGATCCGCTGGTGAATAGAGAGCACTTGCCTGCCTTTCGATGGTCCCGCCGGTCAATTGTGCAGGAACGGGCCGTCCCCCGGGACCGCGCGGGCCGCCAGGGCGCGCCGGTCGTCGTCCAGCACCCTAGAGGCAGGCACCGACGATTTCCCGCGGATCAGCGGCGAGCCGAATCAAACGGGCCTCCGGTGGTAGACCTGGGGCATGCGGATCTCGGTGGCGGCCGACAGCCTGGACGGCGTGGCGGAGCGGGTGGTGGAGGAGCTGCGCGGGCGCGGGCACGAGGTGATCGTGCACGGGGCACTCGACCCGGGCGGGCGCGACGACTGGGCGTGGGCGTCGGAGGCGGCGGCGCGCGACGTCGGCGAGGGCCGCGCCGACCAGGCCGTGGTGTGCTGCTGGACCGGCACGGGCGCGTCCATCGCGGCCAACAAGGTGCCGGGCGTGCGGGCGGCGCTGTGCGCCGACGCGTACACCGCGGACGGTGCCCGCAGGTGGAACGACGCGAACGTGCTGGCCCTCAGCCTGCGCCTGACCTCGGAGGTGGTGCTCGACGAGATCCTGGAGGCCTGGTTCGCGGGCGTGCCCAGCACGGACGACGCCGACCGCGCGAATGTCTCGCACCTCGACGAAATCTGACCTATCCCCGCGTACAGGGCGTTTCGGACTGGCGGCAACGTGGTGCCATGTGCTTGGTTTTGACGCCTCATGAAGATTCAACTGACTGACGTCCCGGCTCTCGCCCGCGGCTGCGCCGTGCTCGGCACCGGTGGCGGCGGAGACGTGCGCACGGGGGCACTGGCGGCGCGGCGGGCGATCCAGGAGTACGGCGACGTGCCGCTCGTCGGGCTGGCGGACTTACCCGATGACGCCCTGGTGGTGCCGCTGTCCGGCATCGGCGCGCCCACGGTCAGCCACGAGATGATCCACGGCGAGGACGAGCCCCGGCGGATCGCCCAGGAGATCGAGCGGATCTTCGGCCGGCCGCCGTCCGCGGTCATGTCGTCGGAGATCGGCGGGGCCAACGGGGTCGCGCCCGTCGCCTGGGCGGCGCAGCTCGGCCTGCCGCTGCTGGACGCCGACGGCATGGGCCGGGCGTTCCCCGAGGTGCAGATGGTCTCCATGTACGTGGCGGGGCTGCCGGCCGACCTGGTGATCATGGCGGACATCGTGGGCAACGTCGTCACGATCAGGCCGGTGGACGGCCTGTGGTCCGAGCGGCTGGCCCGCGCGGTGTGCGTGGCGGCCGGGTCGCACGCGCTCATGGCCGACTACGTGCTCACCGCCGAGGGGGCGCGGGGCGCCGTCATCGAGGGCACGGTCACGCGGGCCCTGGCCGTCGGCCGGGCCACCGAGGGGACGGGCGACCCGCTGGCGGCGCTGCGGAGCGAGCTGGGGGCGTACGAGCTGATCACCGGCAAGCTGGCGGACGTGGAGCGGCGCACCACGGGCGGGTTCGTGCGGGGCACGGCGACGGTCGAGGGCACCGGAGCCGACCGCGGCCGGGCCTTGACCTTGGAGCTGCAGAACGAGAACCTCGTCGCCATGGCCGGCGGCCGGATCATGGCCATGGTGCCCGACCTCATCACGGTGGTCGACACCGAGACGGCCGCCGCCATCCAGACCGAGTCGCTCCGGTACGGCCAGCGCGTCACGGTGCTGGCCTGGCCGTGCGACCCGCTCTGGCGCACCCCGAGGGGCCTGGAGACGGCCGGTCCCCGGGCCTTCGGCTACGACCTCGACTACCTCCCGGTCGAAGACCTGGCGAAGGACCTGGCGAAGGACCTGGCGAAGGACCTGGCGAAGGACCTGGCGAAGGACCTGGCGAAGGACCTGGCGAAGGACCTGGCGAAGGACCCGGCGGAGGAGCCGGTGAAGGAGGGGCCGCGTGACTGACGGGGGAGCCCTGCGCGTCGGGATCGACGTCGGCGGGACGAACACCGACGCGGTGGTGCTCGACGCCGCCGACCAGGTGATCGCCAAGGCCAAGCGGCCGACCACGCCCGACGTGACGAGCGGCCTGCGGGCGGCGCTCGGCGCGGTCCTGGCCGAGCTGGACCACCACGCGGAGGGCCGCGTGACCCGCGTCATGCTGGGGACCACACACGCCACGAACGCCATCCTGGAGCGCCGCGGTCTCGGCCGCGTGGCGGTGGTGCGGCTGGGCGCGCCCGCCACGACGTCCGTGCCACCGCTGTCCGACTGGCCCGCCGCCCTGCGCGCCGCCGTCTCCGCCGGCGAGGCCGTGCTGCCCGGCGGTCACTACGTGGACGGCCGCGAGATCGGCCCGCTCGACCGCGACGCGATCCGCCGGTTCCTCGACGGGCTCCGGCAGGGCGGGGCCACGGTGGACGCGGTGGCGGTGACGGGCGTGTTCAGCCCGGCCACGGCCGACCACGAGCGGGCGGTCGCGGAGCTGGTGGCGGCCGAGTACGGGCTGCCCGTTTCGGTCAGCCACGAGATCGGCTCGCTGGGCCTGCTGGAGCGCGAGAACGCGACCGTGCTCAACGCCGCCCTGTACGGCGTGGCCGGGCACGTCACCGGCGCGCTGGCCGGGGCCCTGGCCGAGCGCGGGCTGACCGCCACGCCGTACCTCGCGCAGAACGACGGCACGCTGATGACCACGGAGCACGCGGCGCGGCTGCCGGTGTCGACCATCGGCTCCGGCCCGGCCAACTCGCTGCGCGGCGCCGCGTTCCTGTCGGGCGTGGCCGAGGCGGTCGTGGCCGACGTAGGCGGGACCTCCACGGACCTCGGCGTGCTGACCGGCGGGTTCCCGAGGGAGTCGGCGGCGGCCGTGGAGATCGGCGGGGTGCTCACCAACTTCCGCATGCCGGACATCCTGGCCATCGCGCTGGGCGGCGGGACCGTGATCCGGGGCCAGGAGGTCGGGCCCGACTCGGTGGGATACCGCATCACCGAGGAGGCGCTGGTCTTCGGCGGCTCCACGGTCACCATGACCGACGCGGCGGTGGCCGCCGGCCGTACCCCGCCGGGAGCGGACGACTGGCGCGCCAGGCTGGACGGCAGGGTGCGAGGGGACAGCCTGGAAAGAGCCGTGGCGGTCGCCGACGCGATGGTGGCCGACGCCGTGGACCGGATGTCGCTCGGGCGGGCCGACCGGCCGCTGGTGGCGGTGGGGGGCGGCGCGTTCCTGCTGCCGCCGCGCGTCGCCGGGGTGAGCGGCGTGCTGCGGCCCCGCCACGCCGAGGTGGCCAACGCCGTGGGTGCCGCGATCGCGCTGGCGAGCGGCAGAGTGGATACGATCTTGCCTGCGGGCGAAAGCCGATCGAAAGCGATCGAAAGAGTCAAGGAGGAGGCGGCCGCGCGCGCCGTCGCCGCGGGCGCGGACTCCTCGCGGGTCGAGATCGTGGACCTGCTGGAGGTGCCCCTGAGCTACCTCTCCGAGCCCGCCGTGCGCGTACACGTGAAAGCCGCCGGACCTCTCGCCCGGTGACGTAACCGAAAGGATTCCCCCACCATGCGCTGGCACAAGCGTCTGCTCGTCGCCGGAGTAGCCGGAGTCGTCGCCATGACCGCGTCCGCGTGCGCGGGCGGACAGGTGCGCGGCGCAGGCCGCACGCCCGAGCCGGCCACGAGCACGGGCGCGAGCAGCGGCCCGAGCACCGGCCGGCCGGTCGGGCAGACCAACGACGCCACGTTCGTCTACGCCCCCAACCTCGACGTGGTCACCGACTGGGACCCGGCCAGCTCGTACTCCAACGAGATCATCGCCATGTCGAACATCTACGAGGGCCTCACCCGGTACGACGCCGACGCGCGCAAGCCGGTGCCGCGCCTGGCCACGGAGTGGACGTCGGCGGCCGGCGGCAAGGAGTGGACCTTCAAGCTGCGGCAGGGCGTGAAGTTCCACACCGGCGCGCCCCTCGACGCCGAGGCGGCCAAGAAGGCCATCGAGCGCACCATGAAGATCAACTCCGGTGCGGCGTACATCTGGGGCGCGGTCAAGACGATCGACGCGGTCGACGCCTCGACGCTGAAGTTCACCCTGAAGTACGCGGCCCCGCTCGACCTCGTGGCCTCCTCCGGCTACGCCGCCTACATCTACGACACGGCCGCCGCCGACCGGCTCAAGGACGGCAGGACGGACGCCGGCACCGGCCCGTACACCATCGACACCTGGCAGAAGGGCAAGGAGACCGAGCTCACGCTCAAGGCGTTCGAGGGCTACTGGGGCGGCTGGAAGCCGGAGCAGTACAAGAAGGTGGCCTTCCGCGTCACCCCGGAGATCACCACGGCCTGGCAGCTCCTGCAGAAGGGCGAGGTGAGCTTCGTCCCGCGGCTCAACCCGCAGCTGTTCGCGCGGGCCGGCATGACCGAGGGTGTGCAGTCCTCGCAGAAGCCGTCCTTCCAGAACCTGCTCGTGCTCTTCAACACCGCGACCGGCCCGACCAAGGACGTCAAGGTCCGGCAGGCGCTCCAGCTCGCGATCGACTACGACGGCCTGGTCGCCGCCCTCAAGGGCGCGGGCACCAAGGCGTCGGGCCTGGTGCCGGACGGGCTGCTCGGCCACGTCAACGGCATGGAGCCCAAGCAGGACCTGGCCCGTGCGCAGGAGCTGCTCAACGCGGCCGGCTACGGGCCCGACCTGGAGGAGCTCAAGCTGACGATGACCTACGCGCAGGGCGACGAGGACCAGAAGCTGCTGGTCACGCTGCTCAGCTCGACGCTCAAGCGGCTCAACGTCACCCTCCAGGCCAAGCCGATGGCCTGGAACGCCCAGTGGGACCTCGGCAAGAAGAAGGGCCAGGACCTGTTCGTCATGTACTGGTACCCGGACTACCCCGACGCGTACTCGTGGTTCCTCAACGTGTTCAAGAGCGCCGACCAGCCGCAGTTCAACCTGTCGTACCTGAAGAACGCGCAGATCGACAAGGCCGTCGACGCGCTGCCGCAGCTCTCGGCCACGGACGCGCTCGCCGCGGACCAGGCGTACGCCGACCTCCAGAAGAAGATCATCCAGGACGAGGCCGCGGTGGCCGTGCCGTACGTGCAGACCTACCAGCGCGCGCTGTCGGCCACGGTCCAGGGCTACGCCGACAACCCGGCCTACCCGAACGTGGTCTTCTTCTACGACCTCAAGCCCGCCGGCTGACCCTGTGCCGCGCTACGTGGCCCGCCGGCTCGGCCAGGCGATCCTGGTCGTGGCCGGCGTGGTGGTGCTGACGTTCGTGGTGATGCGGCTGGTGCCCGGCGACCCGGCGGTGGCGTTCGCCGGGCCGAAGGCCACGCCGCAGCAGCTCGCCGAGGCGCGGGCGCGCTTCGGCCTCGACGACCCGCTGCCCGCGCAGCTCTGGAACTACGTCAGGGACCTGGCGACCGGCGACTGGGGGACCAGCCTGCGGACCCGCCGGCCCGTCCTGTCCGACCTGTACGTGGCGTTCCCGGCCTCGCTGGAGCTGGTCGGCGCGGCGCTGCTGACGGCCGTCCTCGTGGGCGTCCCGGCGGGCGTGCTCGCCGCCCGCCAGCGGAGCCGGCTCCCCGATCTCGGGGTGCGGGTGGGCGGCATGCTGTCGGTCTCGGTGCCGGTGTTCTGGCTCGCGCTGGCGCTGCAGACGGTCTTCGCCAGCAACCTGGACTGGTTCCCGGTCGCGGGCGAGTACGACTCCGCGCTCGACACCACCAGCCCGCTCACGCTCTGGACGAACATCACGGTCGTGGACGCGCTCATCACCGGCAACTGGCCCATCCTCACCAGCACCCTCGAACACATGGTGCTGCCCGCGATCGTGGTGGCCGCCTACCCGACGGGGGTGATCGCGCAGATGACCCGGGCCGCGCTGATCGAGGAGGCCGGCCAGGATCACACACGGCTGGAGCGGGCCCTCGGCTTCGGCGAGACGTCCATCCTGGTCCGGTTCGCCCTGCGGCCGGCGCTCAACCCGGTCCTGTCGCTCATCGCCCTGGTGTTCGCGTACGCGATCGTCAACGGGTTCCTGGTCGAGGCGGTGTTCAACTGGCCGGGGCTCGGCCGTTACGCGGTCGACGCGATCCGCAGCCTGGACACGCCCGCGATCGCCGGGGTCACGCTGCTGGTGGCGCTGGTGTACGTGCTGGCCAACCTGGTCGTGGACCTGCTCCAGGGCGTGGTGGACCCGAGGGCGAGGCTCCGGTGACCGCCGTCTCCGCCGTCACCGTCGCCTCCGTCAAGGGCCGCGGGGGCGTGGACCGGCTGGCCGTCCTGGGGGCCGCGGTCGTCGTGGTGGTCGTGCTGTCGGCGGTGCTCGCGCCGTGGCTGGCGCCGTACCCGGAGAACACGCCCGACCCCGTGCACAGCCTCCAGCCGCCGGGCGGCGCGCACTGGTTCGGCACCGACGGCGCGGGCCGCGACGTGCTGACGCAGGTGCTGTACGGCGGGCGCACGTCGCTGACCATCGTCGTCGCCGTGCTGGCCGTCTCGGCGGTGGTCGGCGTGACGCTGGGCGTCGTGGCCGGGTACGCGGGCGGCTGGGTGCGGGACGTGATCATGCGGGTCACGGACGTGTTCCTGGCCTTCCCGGCGCTGCTGCTGTCGCTGGCCCTCGCGGTGGTGCTCCAGCCGAGCGTCACCACGGTCATCGTGGCCATCGCGGCCACGTGGTGGCCCTGGTACGCACGGCTCGCGGCCTCCGTCGCCGCCTCGATCGCCACCCGGCCGTACGTGGACGCCGCCCGGTGCCTGGGCGTGCCCGCGCCGCTCATCGTGCTCCGGCACGTCCTGCCGAACTCGCTCACCCCCGTCCTCGTCCAGGTCTCGCTCGACGCGGGCGGCGTCATCCTCACCGGCGCCGCCCTGTCCTACCTGGGACTGGGCGCGCAGGAGCCGGTGGCCGAGTGGGGGCTGATGGTGCAGCAGAGCCAGACGTACTTCACCACCGACTGGTGGGCCGTCACCTTCCCCGGCCTGGCGATCCTGGTGACGGCCTTCGCCTTCAACCTGCTGGGGGAGGGGCTGCGCGCGGCCCTCGATCCGCGGAGCGGAGGAGCTCGGCAGGAGAGAGCGACGAAGGAGCCAACGAGTGCCGAAGCGGCCGCGACCATGAGCGCGAGGGTCGTCCGATGATCGAGGTGCGGGATCTGCGGGTCAGGTACGGGACGCGGACGGTCGCGCACGTGCCCGAGCTGGACGTGGGCGCGGGGGAGTGCGTGGCCGTCGTGGGGGAGAGCGGGTCCGGCAAGTCCACCACGCTGCTGTCGCTGCTCGGGCTGACCGAGGGCGCCGAGGTGTCCGGGCGGGTACGGGTCTGCGGCGTGGACGTGCTGACCGCCCCGCCGCGCCGGCTCCGGGAGATCCGCGGCGCCCGGGTGGCGCTGGTCATGCAGTCGCCGCAGGCCGCGCTCAGCCCGGCCACCCGCCTGGGGGTCCTCATGCGGCGCGCGCTGCGGCTGCACGGCGTGGCGGCGACGGACCAGGCCATGGCGGCGGCCGTGGAGGCGGTGCTGCTGGACCCCGCGATCCTGCGCCGCTACCCGCACGAGGTCTCGGGCGGGCAGGCGCAGCGGTTCGCCATCGCGCTGGCCATCGCGCTCGGCGCGGAGGTCGTCCTGGCCGACGAGCCGACCAGCGCGCTCGACGTGACCGTGCAGGCCGAGGTGGTCGGCGTGCTGCGCCGGCTGCGCGAGGAGCGGGGGCTGGCGCTGCTGCTCGTCTCGCACGACCTCGCCCTGGTCTCCACGATCGCCGACCGGGTGCTGGTCATGAAGGACGGCGAGGTCGTGGAGAGCGGCCCGGCCGGCCGGGTGCTGTCCGCGCCGTCCCACCCGTACACGCGCGAGCTGCTGGAGGCGCTGCCATGACCGTGCTGAGGGCGGAGGCCGTCACCCTCGGGTACGGCCGCACGGCCGTCGTCCACGACGTCAGCCTGGACGTCACCGAGGGCGGGGTGGGGCTGATCGGGGAGAGCGGGTCGGGCAAGACCACGCTGGCGCGCGCGTTCCTGGGCCTCCTGACCCCCATGTCCGGGCACATCTGGTACGGCACCCAGAACCTGAAAAAAGCTGACATGAGGCGCTTCCGCAGGGACGTCCAGCCGGTCTTCCAGGCCGAGGCCCTCGACCCCCGCATGCGCGTCGGCGCCTCGGTCGCCGAGGCGCTGCCCCGCAAGGAGCGGGACCGCGTCCCCGCCCTGCTGGAGAAGGTGGGTCTGCCCGCCGACGTGGCCGAGCGCAGGCCGCACCAGCTCTCCGGCGGTCAGCGCCAGCGCGTGGTCATCGCCCGCGCGCTCGCCGTCTCGCCCCGCCTGCTCATCCTCGACGAGCCCACCAGCGCCCTCGACGTGACCGTGCAGGCCAGGATTCTCGACCTGCTCGCCGGGCTCGGCACCGAGCGGCTGCTCATCACCCACAACCTGGCCGTGGTGGGCCGGCTCTGCCGGACGGCGCATGTGCTGTTCGCCGGGAGAGTCGTCGAGTCGGGACCCACGGCCGAGCTGCTGGAGCGCCCGGCCCACCCGTACACGCTGGCCCTGCGCGACGCCGTGCCCAAGCTGGGCGGCGAGCCGCCCAGGGCGCGCGGGCGCACCGAGGCGAGGCCGGCCGCGACCGGGTGCCCGTTCCGGCTGCGCTGCCCCATGGCCGTGCCCGCCTGTGAGCGGGCGCCTGAGCTCAGGGACGTGGGGGAGGGCCGCCGGGCGGCCTGCCACCGCGCCGAGGAGCTGCTCGGCTGACGGGCGGGAGCGCCTACTTGGCGGCCAGGCGGTTGACCAGGCGCTCGCTCACGTCGTCAGAGAGCCGGGAGATCAGCCGCGCCAGCTCGGCGCGGTCGTCCTCCGGCCAGTCGGCGAGCGCGACGGAGAACCAGTCCATCGTGACCTGGCGGCAGCTCTCCGCGGCCTTGGCCCCGGCGGGCGTGAGCGCGATGCGCCAGGCGCGCCCGTCCTCGGGGTCGCGCACCCGCTCCAGCAGCTCGCGCTTCTCCAGCGCGGACACGTGCCGGGTCACGTGCGGGCTCTCCACCTGGAGCCCTTCGGCGATGGCCCCGATCCGGCGCGGCTCACCCGCGTCGAGCAGGTAGACGAGGATCTGCACGTCCGGCCTGTCCAGCCGGACGCCGGCGGCCTCGGTCAGCCGCTCGTGCGTCTTGACGCGGTTGAGCGTGGTCACGAGCCGCCGGAACGACGCCACGGTCGTCAGCAGATCTGCGTCCTTCGACATTTACTTACCTAACTTACGTATGTATGCTCGCTCCTTGGTTACTTACCCAAGTTATCCAAAGGAGTCCCTCATGGCGACAGTCGTCGCACCCCCGTCCCGCGCGAAGGCCACGCGCAACCCGTGGCCCGCCGTGGTCGCGCTGGCCTTCGCGGCGTCCATCGCGGCCCTGCAGAACACCGCCGTCGTCCCGCTGCTGCCCGTGCTCCAGCGCGAGCTGCACGCCTCACTGGCGGCCGTGAGCTGGACCTTGACGATCAGCCTGCTGGTGAGCGCGGTGGCCACCCCGCTGCTGTCCAGATTCGGCGACATGTACGGCCGGCGGCCCATGATCCTCGGCGCGATCGGCCTGCTGGTGGCCGGATCGGTCCTGGGAGCGCTGGCCACCTCGTTGACCTGGCTGATCGTGGCCAGGATCCTGCAGGGGTTCGTGACCGCGCTGGTGCCGCTGTCGATCGGAGTGGTCCGCGAGACGTTGCCGAGGAGGCAGCTGGCCACCGGCATCGGCGTCCTGAGCGCCACCATGGGCTTCGGCAGCGGCGGCGGCATGATCCTGGCCGGGCTCGTGGCCGGCGACTACCACGTGCTGTTCTGGGTGACCGGGGCGATCGCCGTGGTGGCCGGCACGCTGGTGGCGATCCTGGTGCGGGACACCGCGCCCTCCGGTGGTGGACGCCCCGACCTGCTCGGTGCCGCGCTGCTGACCGTGTGGCTCGTCGCGCTGCTGCTCGGCATCAGCGAGGGCGGCTCGTGGGGCTGGACCTCGCCCGGCGTGCTCGGCCTGTTCGCCGTCGCGCTGGTGACCCTGGTGACCTGGGTGGTCGTCGAGCGCCGCGTGAGCGAGCCGCTGGTCGACATGGCGATGCTGGCCCAGCGCACCACGGTCGGCGCGACGGTCGCCTCCATGCTGCTCGGGTTCGCGTTCTTCACGTGCATGACCGGCATCTCGGGGTTCACCCAGGCCCCCGGGGTCGGCTTCGGCGCCTCGACCCTCCAGGTCGGTCTCTACCTGCTGCCCAGCACCGTGATCATGCTGGTGATCTCGCTGTTCGCCGGCCGGTTCATGCGCCGCTTCTCCGCGTCCTCGATGGTCGCGGCCGGCTCGGCGGCCGTCGGCCTGGCGGGCCTGTGGCTGGTCGTCAAGCACAGCGCGCCCGTGGACGTCTACGTGGCCACCTCGCTGCTCGGCGTAGGCCTCGGCATCGGCTATGCCGCGCTCGGCACGATGGCCGTGGAGCACGTGGAGCCGGCCAGGACGGCCGCCGCGGCGGGCGTGAACGCGCTGGTGCGGATCGTCGGCGGGAGCACGGCCGGCGCGGTCATCGCCGCGATCCTGGCCGCGCTGCCCGGCGAGCACGGCTACCAGTGGGTGTTCGCGACGGCCGCCGCGGGGAGCCTGGTGGCGGCGGTCTTCGCGGCCGTGTTCGGGCTGCTGAACCGCCGGGCCTCCCTGGTCACAGCGCCCGCAGGCCGTTGATCACCTCCAGCAGCACGCTGGCGTCCGGCGCGGGCGGCGGGTGCTCGACCTGCACGAGCTGCTGCGCGTGCAGGTCGCCCACCAGCACGCGGACCACGCCGATGGGCAGGCCCAGCTCGGCCGCCACGTCCACGAGGCGGGTGGGCGTCGTGCACTTCTGCATGATGATCAGATGCTCCGGCCCGAGCCCGGCGGGCGGGGCCAGGCCACCGGCCGTGATGATCACCGCGATGAGGTCGATGGCCTCGCTCGCGGGCACCGTACGGCCCTTGGTCAGCAGGTAGGCCGGGACGATCGGACCGGCGTCCTCGTCCAGCCAGCGCTCGTCAGTCACTCTGCACCACCCGGATCGAACGAGCGCCTTCCCTGGCGGGCTCCGTGGCGGGTTCCTTCTCCGTGGCGCGCTCCTCCGGCTCGGCCGGCGGGTCGCTCACGTGTTCTGCCGGGATCAGCACGATGGCGGTGGTCCCTCCATATGGTGAACCGCGCAACGTCACGCGGATGTCATGCCTGGCGGCCAGGCGGGAAACGACGAAGAGGCCGAGCTGGTCACTGTCGGCCAGGTCGAACTCGGGCGGGCTGGCCAGCCTCGCGTTGAGCTCGGCCATGTCCTCCGGGCTCATGCCGAGACCGCGGTCCTCCACCTCCAGGGCGAAGCCGCGGGCCGCCACCTCACCGCGTACCTGGACCGGCGTGTGCGGCGGCGAGTAGACGGTGGCGTTCTCGATGAGCTCGGCGATCAGGTGCATCACGTCACCGACGACCGGTCCCGCCAGGCGCTGGCCGGGCATCGGCTCGACGATGACCCGCTGGTAGTCCTCGACCTCCGCCGCGGCGCCGCGCACCACGTCGAGCAGCGGCACGGGCTTGCTCCACCCGCGGCCCGGCGTCGCGCCGGACAGGATGATCAGACCCTCCGCGTGGCGGCGCATGCGGGTGGTCAGGTGGTCGAGGCGGAACAGGTCGTCCAGGGCCTCCGGCTCGGTGGCCCGGTGCTGCATGTCCGCCAGCTGGATGCGCTGGCGGTGCAGCAGGGTCTGGCTGCGGCGGGCCAGGTTGCGGAAGACGTGGCCGACGCCGTCGCGAAGCTGCGCCTGGCCCACGGCGGCCTCCACGGCCGTCTGCTGGACCGTGGAGAACGCCTCGCCCACGTCGCCGATCTCGGTCGTGGTGCTGGTGACCGAGAGCGCGGGCACCTCGACCGTCTCGCCCCGGCGCAGCTTCTCCACGACCTGCGGCAGCCGCTCCCGCGAGACCTCCAGCGCGGCCTGCCGCAGCGCGGCCAGCTCCCGCGACAGCCGGTTGCCCATCCGCAGGGAGAACCCGATCGACACGATCACCAGCACGAAGCAGGTGCCCGCCAGCAGGAACGCCCGCTGCAGCACCGAGTCGGCGACCGGCTCGGCCCGCTCGGACAGCAGGCTGCTGGCCTGCATCTGGGCGTCCTGGAAGGACTTGTTGAGCGACTCGGTGGTGCTCAGCCAGCCCGCCGGCGCGTCGCCCGCGATGATCTGGTCCTCCATGATCCGCATCCGCTGGTACGCCGGAGAGGTGATCAGCGAGACCTGCGTGTCGCGCAGGCCCGCGTCCAGCTCCCCGAGCGCCTGGTCCAGCAGGAAGCGGCGGTTGCCGACGATCTGGGTGAACAGCCGCCGCTCGGCGGCCGTCGTCGGACCGGCGGCCAGGGCCTGCTCCCTGGTCAGCAGCTCGCGGGCGTAGCCGATGTCCACGACGACCCGGGACTGCTCGTAGATCGGGATGTCGTCGACGAAGGCGACGTTGCGGTGCAGGCCGAACAGGGCGTCGGTGATCCCGTTGTACGTCTCCACCATGTGCAGCCGGGCGGTCAGACCGGCGTCGATCTCGCCTCTGATCGGCTCCAGCCGGTTGAGCTGCGCGAGGACCGCCTCGACCTGGGCGTGGATCCGGTCAGAGGTGTTCATGGGCGCGCTGGAGAGCTGCTTGAACCGCTCCCTGGCCGCGTCGGTGCGCGAGCGCTGCGCGACCACGTCCGACTCGTTGGAGTTGGTCTTGAGGCGTAGCAGCCGCGCCGAGGCCAGGCGCTCCCGCTGGAGCTCGGTGGTGAGCTGGTAGGCCGGGAGGCGCAGATTGGTCCAGAGCGTCTTGTACTGCCGCAGCTCCAGGCTCTCGGTGGCGGTCACAGCGGTGATGACTCCCCACAGCACCACCATCGAGGCGAGCGGAACCAGCAGCAGGCCGATGATCTTCAGGCGGATCGTGCGTCTGCGACCCATGGCACCTCTTCCGGTCGGTCCCCTGCTGGTGAACCCCGGACGGGACAACGCATGAGAATAGCAATTCGATCTCTCGAAGTCCTAATTTTTCGGGACTTTTGGACAGTCTATGATGATCTTGCAGTAGGTTTCGCCGTAGACCGGGTCACAGAGGGAGATGCGTTGCGCCGTCGTCTCGCAGCGGCCACCGCCCTGCTGCTGTCCATCGCGGCGTGCTCGACCTCCGCCGAGGTCGCCGTCCGGCAGACGCCGCGTGGGGACTCCGCCTTCGTGCACGTGCAGAACCTCGACGTGGTCACCGAGTGGGACCCCGCCAGCTCGTACTCCAACGAGATCATCGCCTTCCAGAACGTGTACGAGACCCTCACGCTGTGGAACCCGGTGACCGCCAAGGCCGCCCCCCGCCTGGCCACCTCCTGGGTCTCGTCCGTGGACGGCCGCTCGTGGACGTTCAAGCTGCGCCCCGGCGTGACCTTCCACACCGGCAGGCCCGTCGACGCGCAGGCGGTCAAGGCGTCGATCGACCGGACCATGAAGCTCGGCGAGGGCGCCTCCTACATCTGGGACGCCGTCGAGGCCATCAAGGCCGACGACGCGCTGACCGTCACCTTCAGCCTCAAGTACCCCGTGCCGCTCGACCTCGTCGCCTCCTCCGGCTACGCCGCCTACGTCTACGACACCGAGGCCGCGACCGACCTGCGCGCCTGGCTGCGCGGCGGCAAGGACGCCGGCTCCGGCCCGTACACCGTGAAGACGTGGCAGAAGGGCAAGGAGGAGGAGCTCACGCTCACCGCGTACGACGGCTACTGGGGAGGCTGGACGGGCCCGCACTACCGCACGGTCAAGTACCGCGTCGTGCCCGACCCCGAGCGGGCCTGGCGGATGCTGCTGCGCGGCGAGGCCAGCTTCGTCGAGCGGCTCGACCCCCGCCTGTACGCCCGCGCCAGGACCACCCCGGGCGTGCGGACCTCGCGCAGCCCGTCGTTCCAGACGATGATGCTGCTCTTCAACACCGCCCAGGGGCCGATGGCCGACGTGCGCGTACGGCGGGCCGTGCAGAAGGCCGTCGACTACCGGGGCATCATCAGGGCGCTCAAGGGCGCCGGCTCACCCATGAGCGGCATCGTCCCCAAGGGACTGCCCGGCCACGTACCCGGCCGCGAGCCCCGCCAGGACCTGCCGGCTGCGACCGAGCTGCTGCGGCGGGCCGGTTACGGCCCCGGCGGCCGGCCGCTGCGGCTCTCGCTCACCTACGCCGAGGGCGACGCCGACGAGGAGTTGCTCGTCACCCGGCTCGCGGACACGCTCAGGCCGCTCAACGTGACGGTCGACGCCAGGGCCATGCAGTGGAACGCCCAGTGGGACCTCGGCAAGAAACGCGGTCAGGACATCCTGGTCATGTACTGGTGGCCCGACTACGCCGACGGCTACTCGTGGTTCGGCAACGTCTTCCACAGCGAGAACCCCACGGTGTTCAACCTCACCTACCTCAACGACCCGCAGACCGACGCGCTGCTCGACACGCTGCCGCGGCTCACCGTCACGAACCGGGCGGGCGCCCAGCGCGCCTTCCGGCAGGCCACCTCCCGCATCCTCGACCGGCACGCCGCCGCCGCGCTGCCGTGGGTCGTCACCTACCAGCGCGCCTACCTCGGCGGCATCCAGGGCTACGACGACAACCCCGCCTACCCGGACGTGGCCTTCGTCCACGGCCTGCGGCCCTCCGGCTGACGGCTCAGGCCTCGCCGGCCTCTGCGCGCTCGCCTTCTTCGATGCGCTCGCGCAGCCGTTGCCTGATCTCCTCCGGGGTGTAGGCGCGGCGCCGCCGCTCCGCCCGCGTGATCGCCACCCCCGTGGCCGCGACCCCCGCGACCCCGGCCAGCCCGAGTATCTTCCACCAGCGCATGTGCCTAGGCTAGCGATGTGCTGACTCTCGACGAGGCCGTCGACCTCACCAGGACGGGCGATCTGTGGGTCTTCCGCGGCCGGTCGGTGCCCGACCGCGCCATCCAGACCATGACCAACAGCCCCGTCAACCACGTCGGCATGGCGATCGTCGTGGAGGACATGCCGCCGATGATGTGGCACGCCGAGCTCGGCAGGTCCCTGCCCGACCTGTGGTCGGGCACCCACCAGCGCGGGGTGCAGCTCCACGACCTGCGCGCCGCCGTCACGGTCTGGGCCGACCGGTACGGCCAGCGCCCCTGGCTGCGCCAGCTCGAACCCGAGGCGACACCCGAGATGGAGGACGCGGCGCTGCGCACGGTGGCCCGGCTCGACGGCACGCCGTTCCCCAGCACCGCCCGGCTCGCCGGCCGCTGGGCCCGCGGCCGGCTCCCGCGCCTGCCGCGCCTCCTGCGGGATCGGGTCCGGCGGGAGCGGGCACTGGAGAGCGCGTACTGCGCCGAGGTCGTGGCCGTGACGTACCAGGAGATGGGGCTGCTGCCCGCCGGGCGGCGGCCGAACTGGTACGACCCGGGCAGGTTCTGGAGCGGCGACGACCTCGGCCTGCTGGGCGGCCACCGGCTGGGCAGGGAGATCACGGTCGGCGTCGAGCGCTCGCGCTGAGCCTGCTTTCCGAGGCCGCTTTCGCGGTGCTGTCGATGACCTCCTGAGGCAATGTCGGTGACCGATGCCCGCCAGACTCCGCGCGCCCGCTCCGCCACAGTGAGGGGAATGTCCGACCCCGACCACCTCCACGCGCTGCTCACGAGCCGCGACCGGCGCTTCGACGGACGGTTCGTCGTCGCCGTGACCACCACGCGCGTCTACTGCCGGCCGAGCTGCCCGGCCCCCATGCCCAAACCCGCGCACCTGCGCGGCTTCCCCTCGCCGGCGGCCGCGCAGCAGGACGGATACCGCGCCTGTAGGCGGTGCCGTCCCGACGCCGCCCCCGGCTCCCCGGACGCGAACGTCCGCGCGGACGTGGCTGGACGTGCCATGCGCCTCATCTCCGACGGGCTGGTGGACCGCGAGGGCGTGGCGGGCCTCGCCGCCCGCCTCGGCTACGGCGAGCGGCAGCTCCACCGCCACCTCGTCGCCGAGCTCGGCGCCGGGCCGCAGGCGCTGGCCCGCGCGCGGCGCGCCCAGACGGCCCGGGACCTGCTGGAGTCCACGGACATGGCCGCCGCCGACGTCGCCTTCGCCGCCGGGTTCGCCAGCGTCCGGCAGTTCAACGAGACCGTCCGCCGGCTCTACGGGACGACCCCGACCGCGCTGCGCGGCGCCCGCAGGAGCCGCTCCGCGACCGGGGCCGCGGTCGAGCTGCGCCTGGCCTACCGGCCGCCGTTCGACGCGGCCGCGCTGTTCGGCTACCTCGCCGCGCGGGCGCTGCCCGGCGTCGAGGAGGGCGGTCCCGGGTTCCACCGCAGGTCGCTGCGCCTGCCGTACGGGATGGGCGTGGCGACGCTGCGGGACGGCGGCGGGCACGTGCGCTGCGAGCTGCTGCTCGACGACATGCGTGACCTCGCGGCGGCGGTGAACCGGTGCCGGGTGCTGCTCGACCTCGACGCCGACCCCCGCGAGATCGGCGAGACGCTCGGCGCGGACCCGGTGCTCGCCCCGCTGGTCGCCGCCCGCCCGGGCCTGCGCGTGCCCGGCCACCCCGATCCCGGGGAACTGGCCCTGCGCCTGGTGGCGCGTTCACCGGAACGGCTGGTCGAGCGTTTCGGCAGGCCGCTGCGCGAGCCGGTCGGGACGGTCACCCACGCGTTCCCGTCGCCGGAGGCGCTGGCGGAGGCCGACACCGAGGTGACCCTGCTCGCCCGGGCGCTCGCCTCCGTGTGGGTGGTCCTGGACCCGGGCGTGGACCGGGACGAGGCCGAGCGGCGGCTGGCGGCCGTACCAGGGGTGGACGCCTGGACGGCGCGCTACGTCCGGATGCGCGCCCTCGCCGACCCGGACGTCTGGCCGTCCGGGGAGATGTGCGACAGGTGGCGTCCGTGGCGTTCCTACGCCCTGCACCACCTGTGGGCCGGGCGCCGGCAGGCGGTGGCGTGATGCTCGCCGTGCTGGCCGCGCGGGACTTCCGCAGGCTGTGGATCGGGTCGTCGCTGTCGCTCGCCGGTGACGGCATGACCCTGGTGGCGCTCACCTGGCTGGTGCTCCAGGAGGGGGACACGGGACGGCTCAGCCTCCTGGCCGCCTGCTACACCGCGCCCGTCGTGATCGGCGGACTGGCGGTGGGGCCGCTGCTGGACCGGTTCGACAAGCGGCACGTGCTGGCGGCCGACAGCGTGGTGCGCGGGGCCGCCGTGGCCAGCGTTCCGGTGGCCGAGGCACTGGGAGGCGTGCCGGAGTGGCTGCCCTTCGTGGTGGCGGCGGTCTACGGGCTGCTGAAGATGGTGCCCATGGCCGGGGTGCCGGCGGCCATCCCCGACCTGGTGGAGCCCGGCCGGCTCGACGGGGCCAACGCGCTGGAGTCCCTGGCGTACTCGGTGTCGGGGATCGTCGGGTATGCCCTGGCGGGGGTGCTCGTGGACGCCCTCGGCGCGCCCGCCGTGCTGGCCGTCGACGCGGTGAGTTACCTGTGCTTCGCCGTGGCAGCGCTGGCGGTGCGCACGCCGCTGCGGCCCCATCCGTCGCCCGAGCCGGGGAGCCCGCGCCTGGGCCGGCTGGTCCGCGATTCGGTGCTGGTGCGCACCACCCTGGCGTTCATGGCGTTCAACGTGGCCGAGGGCGCCCTGGTGCTGGTCGCCGGCCCGTGGCTGGCCGGGGAGCGGTTGCCCGGCGGGGCCGGGACGCTGGCGTTGCTGCTGAGCGCGCTGTCGGCGGGGGAGCTGGCCGGAGGGTTCCTGGCGGGGGTGTGGCGGCCGCGCGTGGACCGGCTCCGGGCTCTGCGCGGGGCTCAGGTCGTGGCGGCGGCCGGGTTCCTGGGGCTGCTGGCCGTACCGGACCGGTGGACGCTCGCGGCGGGATTCCTGCTGGTCGGGCTGGCCGGGGCGGTGATGACGGTGTGGGCCCAGTCGCTGCGGATGGAGATCGTGCCGGCGGCGCTGCGCGGGCGGGCGTTCGGCCTGCTGCGGACGCTCATGCAGGCGACGCCCCCCATCGGGGCCGCCGCCGTGGCGCCCCTCCTCGAGAGCGGCGACGTGACGCTTCTGGCCGTGGCGCTGACCGCGGTGGCCGCGGTGCCCGCGCTCCTGATCCGGGCGCGTCATTAACCCGGATAATTATTTACTTCCCAGAGCGCATTAACTGAGTATTGTGGTGGCCACATGTGCGGGGGATATCTTCTGGGACTTTTCCTGAACGCCGAGAGGGGCCGCTGCATGGACACTTCCGACGGCCGTGTCGTCCTCTTATTGATCATCATGGCATTGGCCCTGTTCGTCGCGGGCCGCCGCTTCCAGTCGATGGTCTCCGCACGTCAGGCGTGGCGCCACTCGATGCGGGCCGTACCGATCAAGAAGCAGTCGGGCGGAGGCACGCTGAAAGCGATGATCGGCATAGCGTTGACCATCGCGGTGGTCTTCTGGTTTCTCGCGAACGCGAGCCGCCTTGTCTGAGCGGTTTCAACGCTTTCGCGGTGTTTTGACCGCGAGGGCGGTCAAGGTGAGGACCGACGCGGCGACGCCCACCGCGCGGGCGAGCCGGACGGCCGGCCGCACGTCGCCCACCCCGGGCTTGCGGCCGTCGCCCATCGTGGGGCGGTGCTCGGTCCTGCCGCCGTAGACGTTCGCCCCGCCGAGTGTGACACCGAGCGCCCCGGCGAAGGCCGCCTCGCAGCGTCCCGCGTTCGGACTCGGATGCCGACGGCCGTCCCGCAGCAGGACGGCCAGCGCCCGGCCCGGCGCCGGAGCGGCGAGCACGGTCAGCAGTCCCGTGATCCTGGCCGGCACGTAGTTGGCCACGTCGTCGAGCCGCGCCGCCGCCCACCCGAACCGCTCGTAACGCGGGGAGCGGTGTCCCACCATCGCGTCCAGCGTGTTGACCACCCGGTACGCCAGCAGCCCCGGAACCCCCGCGACGGCCCCCCAGAAGAGCGGGGCCACGACGGCGTCGGAGGTGTTCTCGGCCAGCGACTCCACCGTGGCACGGGCCAGCTCGGGCGCCTCCAGCTCCGACGGGTCGCGCCCGCACAGGTGCGGCAGCCGCTCGCGGGCCCGCTCCAGGTCGCCGTCCTCCAGCGCTTCGGCCATGAGCTCTCCCTCACGGGCCAGCGTGGTGCCGCCGAGCACGGCCCAGGTGGCGGCGGCCGTCAGCACAACCCGCGCCGCCGGACGGGACACCCGCTCGGCCGCCACCCCCAGCGCTACGGCCCCGCCGACGCAGACGGCGACGTGGGCGACGCCGTTCACACGCGCGTCGCCGTACAGGCGGCGCTCCAACGCGGAGGCGGCCCGCCCGAACAACGCGACGGGATGCCCGGCCCGCGGGTCCCCGACCAGGGCGTCGACGACAACCCCGGCCGCGACCCCGGCCACCCGAGCCCACCTGCCCGCCCGCCCGTTCACCCGCCCGTTCGCATGTCCGTGCGCATGACCCCGGCCCGAGCCCGCACGACCGACCCCGCCCATACCGCCCGCCCTCTCACCTGTGAACCCATCACCGCCCCATCGCCCGAAACCCCGGCGCGCACCGGGACCCCGACGCGCCCAGAAGCCGCCGCCCGGCACCCGAACCCGACGCCACCGGACACGCCGGACCGGCGGTCAGAGCCGCGAACCGGCAGCCGGGGCTGACACGACCAGTCGACTGCGCAGCTGATCCTCGTGGGCGTCCAGCCAGGCGGCGGCCCGGCGGATGCGCTCTCCGGCCCCTCCGGCCCACATGCGCGCCCATCCGCCGCCGGTGGCGGCCCGCGCGCGCATCACCTCGTACGACCGGTGGAACCGCAGCCGGGCCAGGTCCAGCAGCCGCCGCCGGTCGCGGGCCGGCAGGCCGTACGCGTCGCAGAACAACCGCAACCGCCCGCCCACGTCCAGCCCGCGCAGCAGCGGGGGAGTGTCCACGGGATCGGCGATCGGAGCCCAGTGGCGGAGCGTGGTGACGACGTCGAACAGCCGTGTCGTGGGCCGCGCCAGCTCGAAGTCGATGAAGGCCCGCGGGCACCCGTCGCGGAAGACCACGTTGTCGGGCGTCACGTCACAGTGCCCGACGATCTCGGGGGCGGCGTCGTCGTTCGACCCGGCCTGCCACCCGCGCGTGCTCAACGGGAACCCGGCGGTCGCGTCGTGCAGCTCCCGTAACAGCTCGGCCACCCCGACCAGAGCCTCGTCGGTGGCGGTCACGGCGTTCAGCCCGGTCGTACCCGGAACATAGGTGAGGATCTCCCGCCCCAGCCCGTCCATCCCCACGACCCGCGGCGCCCCCGCGAACCCTACGTCCTCAAGATGGCGCAGGAGAGAGTGGACGGCGGGGGTGAACGATCCGGCGGGCCTGCGCACGGTGTCCCCGACGCGCACCACCCCGTCGGTCACGTCCCCGCCCTGCAAGGGAATCTCGTGCAGGAGCGTCGCGACCATGCCACGACAGCTTAGACCCATTTGTACGCCCCCCGCCTGCCATTTCGGTCGGCAACATCCCCCGGGACTGCCGGGTTGGGCGGACGAACACGGGGAAAACGTGTGCATGACAGGTCCTCGGATCATGCACAATAAGGCGGGAGCGCCCTTAGCTCAGCTGGATAGAGCACCGGACTTCTAATCCGACGGTCGCAGGTTCGAATCCTGCAGGGCGCGCTTTGATCAAGGCTTCGACCTGCGGTTCCGGGGAGACCCAGAATCCGATGGTCCATCCGAGCGGATCGGGGAGACCGAAGGGAGACCGTCAGTTTCAGACGGTCCCCCCACAACAACCGCACGGGGGACCAGAGAGACGCTCGCCTCCGCCGCCGCGCGCGCCAACTCCGGCAGCACGTTTGTGTACGTGTCCGACGTGATCGCCAAAGACGAGTGCCGCAACATCGAGCTCGTGGTCTTCATGTCGTTGCCCGCCGCGAGGCTGAGCGTCGCCGCACCATGGCGAAGATCATGCAGTCGAATCGGGGGCAGGCCGGCCGCGAACGCCAACCGCTCGAAGTACTCGCTCACCCAGTCGGGCTTCAGCTCGCTGCCGTCCTCGCGGGTGAAGATGCGGCCCGTCTCCGTCCACGAGCCGCCCCACGCCAGCTTCTCCTTCTTCTGGCGCTTACGGTGCAGCCGCAGCACCTCCAGCGTGGCCTTGTCGAGCGCAACCGGCGCGTCGCTGGACTGCGTCTTCGGCTGCCCCTCCTTCACTTCGCGATTCACGATCGTGAGCTGCCTGGCAACCGACAACACGCCGTCGTCGATGTCGAGGTCCACCCAGCGGGCGCCACACGCCTCGCCGCGGCGCAGACCCCGGAAAGCCACCAGGTGGAAGAGGGCGTACAGGCGGTCGCCGGCGGCGTGGTCGAGGAACACGCCGAGCTGTGCCGGCGTCCACACCATCACCGGCGACGGCCGCAGATCCGTGGCGCTCCACACGGCCACCGCCGACGTGGACGGCAGGTTAGGGTCCGCCCGCACCGCGGCCAGTCGCGCCTGGAACGCCTCGTTGAACGCCGCGACACGTGCCTTCGTCCACACGACGCCCTTCGGCCGGGGCGCCGACTCCAGCGCCACTAGCGCCGCCGCGTTGAACGTCACCAGGTGCTCCCGCTTCGCGTCCGACAGGACCGTCCGGATCGTCGCCTTGATGCGCTGCTTCGTCGCCGGACCCGTGAGGCGCTTGCCCCGTACCGAGGCGCGCACCGCCGGATCGTCCGACGCGCGCGCGGTCAGGATTTCCTCGTTCTTCTCGTCGATCCGCTGGAACACCCGCTCAACCGTCGGCGCGAACAGCTTGTCCAGCCGCACGCCGTCGAGCACCTCGCCGAAGTGGGCGTCGTGGTGGGAGATGTAGCCGACCAGCGTGGACTCGCGGACGTCACGCAGGCGTTTGCGCCGGGCCACCCACGTCGCCCAGTACTCGCCGAACGTCATCGACTGCAGCGGCTGCCCGGCCTTGAACTTGCGGTGCAGCTCCTCGAACGAAGGGAGCGGCGCCTGCTTCTTGTGCGCGGCCCGGATCATCTCCAGGATCTCCATGCGCGCCTCGTGGCCGTCCGGTCCGGCGTCCGGGATGTCGAGCAAGCGGTGCGCGGCCGAGTAGAACAGCTCCAGGTCCGTCACGCTTTTGAAGCCGCCCGCCCGCAGGTAAATCCTCTTCCCGTCCGGGCCGGGCGGCACCTCCGACTTGCCGTACCAGGAACCATGGGACGGATTCCAGCTCCCGTCCCTCCGGCGCAACCGTGGGCACGTGGCGCCCAGCTCCCGGCCGTTCTCGCGGCACTTGCAACGCTTGCCCATCATCATGGCTGGCCACCTCCTAGCCGCCGACGCACACCTTCGGCAGCGACTTCAGCTCCACGTCCACGAGTCCATCACAGTTGCCGGTTCTGAGTGGGGGCTCCGGCAAGGACACCCGCACGCTGGGCACCGGGCCGGACAGTCTCGTCGTGGGCTGCTCTACCTCTGGAAGCGAGGTGTCGACGTCCGGCGGGTCAGGCCGCCGCGTGACCGTGGCCAGCGGTTCCGGCCGCCGCGTGCGGGTCGCCGGCGCCACCTTCTCGGAGCCAGCGACGGCCGCTTCGTGCGTCTTCGGCGGGTTGGTGTGGCGGACTGCTTCCTGCGTCGAGCGAGTCCTCGTCGGTGTCGAGCTTGGGCGCGCCGCCTTGGGCGTCGCCCTGGCGGCCGAGCGGGTGGGATGGGGACGCGCCGGCCCGGCGGTCGCGGCCCGTACGGCTGGCCGCGCCGACGGAGTCGGGCGGGTGGTGGCGCGGGCCGGGGTCGAGGCAATAGGCGGCGGCGTGGTCGCTCTCGCTTCGGCAGTGGCCGCCGGCATCGCGAGGCGCGCACCCGGGCGCGGCCGGTGGTCCTCGTCGATCCACATCGGCGTGGAAGCGGCCAGCGACATCGCCATGGCACCGCCCGCGAGCATGACCGCCGGGCCGCGAGCGACGGGCGCGCACTCCCGTAACCGCTGCACCCACTCGGCGACCGCGGCGGCCGGAATGAGGATGTGGGTGCGCCGCTCGCGCAGCATGTGCATGCCCACCTCACGGGCCCGGCGGCGCTCCACGCGTGTCAGGCGCGCGTTGACGACGATGATGTCGCGTCCGTCCTCCTCCCTCAGCGTGACGCTGAGCCCCTCGGGGAGGTCTTCATACACGACGATCGGGATCATATTCCGTTTCCCCCTCTAACTGCTTGATGTGCTCTACCTGCTCATTCACCTTCCGGAAGATCGCTTTTAGCTGTTGCCAGTCATGCCATTCCTGAACGGGATTCGGAATGCGCGGCGCGCTGTCCACGACGACGATCCATTCGACGCCGTCGACGTCAACGGGCACAGGGGTGTAGGTCTGACTGCCGGTGTGCCAGGCGATGACGAGTTCGGCGGGCGGCGCCTCGGCCGGGTCGAGGCCCAGGGCGAACTGATACGACTGGATCAGGTGGTAGGCGGCGGTGAGATCGGCGCGCAGGCCGGCGTTCTCGGCCTCGGCCGCGGCGAGCGCCGCGCGCGTGCGCTCCTGCCACGCGAGCATGCTGTTGATCGTGCGGAGACGGTCCTGCAGACGGTGGAGCGTGTCGTGTTCTGGCTGGGGGGCGGGCACGGACATGGACTGGCACCTCGGGACGAAACCGAAAACCTTTCGGGAGCCTCCCCCACAGACGCCCCTTTTTACATCAGTGTCCCATTGTGTACCTGGCTACCGCTTTTTGTCTGCTGTTATCGGACTGTGATCCGCCGATTTTCTGACGGACCGGTTAACTGGCGTTGCGGTGCCGTGGTGAATCCTGCGTCGTGGGGGGCGTCTGGCCACTCGCTGCGGCACCTCGCAGTGCCTTGATCAGCGTGATGGCGTGGATGCGCTCCTCGGCAGCGAGCTGCGGGATCGCCTCCAAGCCGGCCCAGATGGCCCGCAGGTCCTCATCGGCTCCGAGCAGGAAGCCGGGCACGGCCGGCTCCTCCGGCTCCGGCTGAGGTTCGGCGTCCTGGACCTCCGCGACGAGCTCCGGATTGCCGCCGCGCAGTATCGCCGCCGTCGAGCCCGGCTTCCAGCCGAGGTGATCCTCGATGCGGGCGATGGTCGCGTCGCCGACCGGCCGCCGCCCCTTCTCGATGTCCCCGAGGGTGCGGGTGGACAGGCCAATGGCCGCCGCCCACTGCTCTCGGGTCTTGTAGCCGAGCGCTACGCGGCGGCGAACGACGTAGTTCGCCAACCGCTCTCGATCCTCGCCAACCATGAAGGCCATCGTCCTGGAATAGGTAGGAACAATCAAGCGAGCTTGACAGGTTCAGTTGCCGATTCTTACCTGAGCTGGGCCTGCGCCGGAGCGGCGATCAGTAACAAGTAGGTTACGGCTCTCCTCTTCTCTCCTATTCACTCTTGACTCCTATTCCTATCTATTCCTAGTCTCGCCACATGGCAGTAGGAGAGGACAGGCAAGTACCGGCGAGGCGCTCGAAGCTGCAGAACGGCAGCGCGATCAAGGACTTCCGTCGCAAGGCCGGAATCACACGCTCGGACCTCGCGGAGCGTGCCGGGATCACGTACCCCCACCTCGCCAACATCGAGAACGAGCACAAGGGCGTCACCTACGAGGTCCTCTACCGGCTGGCCGCCGCCCTCACGGTCGACATCCGATCGGTGTTGCGGAACCCGCCCAGCACCGACGAGCTGGACCGGCTTGTCTACGAGGATGCGCGAGAGCAGGTGGCCTCGTGACCGCCAACACCAGCGCCACACGCAAGACCGCCAAGCGAACGCGGCCGCTCACCACTGAGGAAGTGCTGGCCCTGCCTGCCGCCGTGGACCTGGTCACCGCCGGCCGCGCGTACGGAATAGGGCGCACCAAGAGCCACGAGCTCGCCCGAAGCGGCAAGTTCCCGTGCCGCGTCCTCCTCGTCGGCAATCAGTACCGCGTCCCCAAAACCGCCCTGCTGGAGAGCCTCGGGCTGCCCAGCGACGCCAGCCACCCCTGACACGCGGCAGGCCCACCCGACGCCACGGATGAGCCCGCCTCGACTCCATCCCTCCGAGAGCAAGGGAAAAGTCAATGACCAAGATAACCACCAATCGCGAGACGGACGTCCTCGAGCTGGGCGAGCGCGCCGCCGAGGCGCTGCAGGAGCCGCCCACGGACGTGCAGACGATGACCGTCCGGGTGCGCGACCGCTCCGCCGAGTCCCCTTGGGGAAGCGGCCCGACCAACCCCGTCGTCCGGACCGTCACCATCCCGGCTACCTGCCCGCAATGCGGCGGCACCCGAGGTGTCCCGACCAACCTCAACCAGTGCGAAGACGGCGCCCACTACTCGGTGGACGTGTGGACGAACCCGTGCGGTCACGCCGATTACTACGCGGCGGTCGTCAAGGAGGCCGCGGAGTTCGGCGCGGCGGTGACCCGGTGACGACGTTGACGAGCGACTGGGTCGCCGAGCTGGCCGCCGGATGGCCGCAGCTCCGCCACCTCCGCCACGAGTGCGGCTGGCGCAGCTTCCTCGCCTACGACCTCACCGACGACGCCACCGGCGTGCACCGCATCCTCGCCCTCCACCGCTGCCAGGGAGGCGACACCCGTGGCTGAGATCGACATCCCTACCGGACCCATCGACGCGGCTCCCTACGACGCTATCCGTGGCGACAACGGGGAGTTCGCCGGCCAGGAGATTCGGGAGGACGCCCTGCTGCAGGCGCTGGAGGGCATCCAGCTCGGCACCCACGACCGGCGCATCGTGAGCTGGCTCGCCGGGTGGGAGCCGAGCACGGTCGCCACCGTCTGCTCCTGGCTGCACCGCACCCGAGAGCGAGACGCGGCATGACCACGACCGCACCGGGCCGCCGGGTCACGCCGACCGCCCGGCTCGTCTTGCCCGCCACGGCCGACCGCGCCGACTGGCTCGCCGCCCGCCGCGGCGGCATCGGCAGCAGCGACGCGGCCGACGTGCTCGAGGTCGGATACCGAACCCCCGGCCACGTCTACTACGACAAGACCGGCGAACTGCCGCCCGAGGACGACGCCGGCGAACCCGCCCTGTGGGGCACCCTCCACGAGGAGACCATCGCCCGCGAGTGGGCCCGCCGGAACCGCTCGGTGGTGCGCCGGGTGGGTCTCGTCGCTCACGACGAGCAGCCGTGGATGATGTGCACCCTCGACCGGCGCGTCACCGACTGCCCGCTCGCCGAGGGCGGGCGCGAAGCGTGCGCCCTCGAAGTGAAGACCCGCAACGCCTGGGCCGCTTACAAGTGGCGGCGCGCCGTCCCCGACGACGTGCTCGCCCAGACGCTCTGGCAGATCGCCGTCACGGGCTACGACCACATCCACACCGCGGTGCTCATCGGCGGGTCGGACTACCGGCAGAACGTCGTCCGGCGTGCGGGCAACGAGCAGCTCATTGCCGACATCGTCACCGTCGCCGGGCAGATGTGGCAGCGCATCCAGCGCCGCACCCCGCCCCCGGCGTCCGGCCGGCCGGACGCGCTGCTCGACCTGTGGGACCGGCTCTACCCCGACCGGGAGGGCGTGGCCGACCTCGACGAGACGGCCGCCCACGAGCACCTGCTCGGCTACGAGGACGCCCGCCTCCGCGAGAAGGCCGCGAAGGCGGAGAAGGACGCCGAGAAGGCGCGCCTGATCGAGGCCCTCGGGCCACACCGCATGGGCGCATTCGGCAACGACTACGCGTACGGCCTGCAGGAGGTCGGCATCGCGCCGGAGGTCGACCTGGAGTTGCTGGCCGAGAAGTACCCGGCCGCGTACGCCGAGTGCGTCACCGAGCGGACCACTCTCAAGCTCCACATCGCCAAGCAGTTCCGCCTGACGGAGGCCCTGTCATGACCCTGGCCGACCAGGCCGCCAAGCTGGCCCGCCCCGACGAGCACACCGAGGCGCCCACCACCTCGACCGTGCCCGCCGAGCCGCTCCCCGACATCGACATCCCCGTCCCCGAGGGCGGACCCGCCAAGCTGCCCGTGCACGTCGCATGGGCCAACGTGATGGGCGTCGTCCGGGCCGTCACCAAGGGCGACAAGGTCACGGAAGGACCGGCTCGGTTCGACTACCGGGGCGTGGACCGCGCGCTCAACGTCTTCGGGCCGGCCTGCCGCGCGCACGGCGTGCTCGTCCTACCTCACCGGGTCGAGCCGTCCTACCGCGACACCACCACTTCCACCGGCAAGCCCACCCGCGAGTGCACCGTCGTCGTCACCTACCGGATCTACGGGCCGAACGGCGACCACCTCGAAGTGCAGGCCGCCGGCGAGTCGCTCGACACCGGCGACAAGGGCAGCGCGAAGGCCCAGGCCGTCGCGCTGCGCACGCTGCTCTACCACGCCGGCCTCGTGCCGACCCTCGACCCGGACCCCGACGCGCACAACCTGGAGCGCGGGGAAGCGCGCATCCGGTCGGCCGCCGAGTACGCCGACGAGGCGTGCAACCCGCGCACCTCGGTTGGGCGGCTGCGCCAGATGCACCGCGAGCTGGCCCAGTCCCGGCAGCTCGGCGAGCTGGTCACCAACGAGACCGGCGAAGAGGAGCGGATCGGCGACCTGATCAACCGGGTCGGCAGGGAGCGCGCCGGGGGTGCGAAGTGACCTACCTGCCGCAGGCCGTGTTCGTGCTTGCCGTGCTGGCCGGCCAGCACCTCGCGCTCCGTCCCGAGCTGCGCCGCTGGATCGTCGCCCGGGTCCACCGCCGGGCCCGGCTGTCCCGCCGCACCCTCGCCGCCGCCTTCCGGGCGGCGACCCTCCACCTCTACCGACCCCGCCACCTGCGGAGACACCCATGACCATCACGCTCAACCTCAGCCCCGCCGCCGTCGCCCTGGCCGCCGCCGACGTCATCGAACGGCAGGGCCTGGCCCGCGGCGACTTCTACGACCAGGAGGCGTGCCTGCCTCCGCACACCTCCCCCGTGTGCGTACTCGGCGCCGTCGCCGTCGCGGCGGGCTTCGACCCGCACGTGTGGGAGGACGACCGGCAGTGGACGCCCGCTTTTCGGCTGGCGCTGGACACCGCCGACATGCTCATCGACTGGCTCGGGCTCGACCACGACGAGTCGTACGTCGACTCGCTCGGCCGGTGGAGCGACGAGCGGGACGCGGCCACGGTGGTGCGCGAGCTGTGCAACGCCGCACTGGAGGTGCTCGAGCCGTGAGCACGTACCTCGTCTGGTCGAACGAGCACCACGCCTACTGGCGGCCCAACAAGTCCGGCTACACCACCAACTGGCTGGAAGCCGGCCGCTACAGCGAGGAAGACGCGGCCGAGTGCTGCAGCCGCCGCACCTGGGAGCCGCGCAAGCCACCGCCCGAGGTGATGATCCTCGCCCCCGACAGCAAGCAGCAGGCGTTCACCCTCGCCGAGCTGTGCGCCATCCCCGGCCAGTTGCAGGACCTCATCAGGCAGGCCACCCGCACCGCCATCCGCGAGCGCCGCGCGCAGAAGACGGAGATCGGATCGTGAGCTACAGCCACTTCAGCGCCGACTGCCACGAGTACCACGACCTCGTGCGCGACTTCATCGGACACCGCCCCACGATCGTCGCCCTCTGCGGATCCACCCGCTTCCGCGACGCCTTCTCGGCCGTGAACCGGAACCTCACCCTCGACGGTGTCATCGTGATCGCCCCCGGCGTGTTCGGCCACTCAGGCGACCCGCTCACCGACGACGCCAAACTTCGCCTGGACGACCTGCACAAGCGGAAGATCGACCTCGCCGACGAGGTGTTCGTCGTCAACCCCGGCGGCTACATCGGCGAGTCCACCCGCTCCGAGGTGAAGTACGCCGAGAAGCTCGGCAAGCCCGTTCGCTACCTGGAGCCCGCCGCTGAGGCCGCCCAGGAAGCGCAGATAGGCGGTGACGACCGTGCCTGACCTGTCCTCCGTCCTCATGCTCGTCGGCATCGTCGTCGGCCTCGTCGCGCTCTCCGTCACCGCCACCGCGACCTACCACCGCACCCGCCACGAAGCGGTCGCCGCCGCCCTCCGCTGGCTGCTCGATGCCGCCGCCGACCCCGACGCCCGCGACCTCGACAAGGCCCTAGCCCACGCCGACACGGTGCTCGGGAGGCGGACGTCATGACCGGCCACACCCTCACCGTCGCCGGCATGCTGCTCGCCTTCGGAGTCATCGCCGCGGCATACGGCGTCCGGCACCTCAAGCGGAGCCCGCAGCCCCAACCCGACCCGGCCGAGATCCTCGGCGAGGTCCGGGTGCCGGCCCTGCACCCCGAACGGTGGACCGCCCGCATCGACCCTGCCGACGTCGACCTCGCCGAGCTGCAGCGCGCGCTGTGGCCGACCGCCGAGTGGGTCTCGGCCATCACCTGCCGCCGGCCCGAGCTCGACGTCTACGCCACCTGGGCGGACGCCTGGAAGGCCACCGACAGGTCCCGCCGCAGCCGCATCACGCACTGCCGGTGCGGTGCCTTCCACATCCGCTACGGCCGCAGGAGGGCCGCCCGATGAGCGACAACAGCAGCATTGAATGGACTGACGCCACGTGGAACCCCGTCACGGGCTGCACCGAGGTCTCGCCCGGCTGCGACCGGTGCTACGCGAAGACGTTCGCCGAGCGGTGGCGCGGCACCCCGGGCCACCACTTCGAGCGCGGGTTCGACGTCCAGCTCCGCCCCGAGAGGCTGGAGCAGCCGCTGAAGTGGCGGAAGCCCCGCCGGATCTTCGTCAACAGCATGTCCGACCTGTTCCACGACAGCGTGCCGGACGAGTTCATCGCCGAGGTCTTCGCGACCATGGCTCGCGCGCCGCAGCACACCTTCCAGGTCCTCACGAAGAGGCACGGCCGGATGCGTTCGCTGCTGAACCGGCGCAGCTTCCGCGACAACCTCGCCCACCTCACCTCATGGCCGCTGCCGAACGTGTGGCTGGGGGTCTCGGTCGAGGACCAGAAGCGCGCCGAACTCCGCATCCCCGCCCTGCTGGAGACCCCGGCCGCCATCCGGTTCCTGTCGTGCGAGCCCCTCCTGGGGCCCATCAACCTCAAGCGAGCGGTGTGGACGATGGGCAGTGAGCGCGGCCACGGGCTCACCGCCTCCTTTGTCCACGCGGGCGGCTGCTGCTGCCGCTTCCACGGCATCGACTGGGTCATCGTCGGCGGCGAGTCTGGGCCCGGCGCCCGACCGATGCACCCCGACTGGGCGCGATCCCTCCGCGACCAGTGCCAGGAGGCCGGCGTCGCCTACCTGTTCAAGCAGTGGGGTGCGTGGGGCCCCACCGGCTGGGTCGGCATTGGCAGCACATCGCCCAACGGCGGCATCTACGTGGGCGAACCGATCGACGGACACGGCCACCGCGTCGAGATGGCGCGTGTCGGCAAGGGCCGCGCCGGCCGCGAGCTTGACGGCCGCACCTGGGACGAGTTCCCCACCACCGCGCTGGCAGGCACCCGATGAGCCAGCACCTTCTCGCCGCCGTGCTTCACGACGAGGCCGACCGCCTCAGCACGTGCGACTGCCTCGACAAGATCCTCGCCCGAGCCCGCCGGAACCCCCCGGCCGCGACTTCCCCCGCGGCCGGGCCCGGGCGATGCATCTACCGCACCGCCTGGCGGTGCTGGGCCGCCGGCGTGCTCGCGTCGTTCGTGGTCATCGAACTGCCCGGCCTGCGCACGGAGGGCGGCCACGGCACCCTCACCTTCCAGCTCCGACGTAACCGCCGGCTGAGCGCCGCCTGCATCGCCGCGTTCGCGATCTGGGCCATCGACCATGTCGCCCGGCAGGGATCCGAGATCAAGGAGGCCAGATCGTGCTGACCCTCATGGATTGGTTCTGCGGAGCCGGCGGCTCCTCCCAGGGCGCACACACCGTCCCCGGCGTCGAAGTCACCCGCGCCGCCAACCACTGGGCGCGCGCGATCGAGTCCCACGCCACGAACTTCCCGACCGTCGACCACTACCTCGGCGACATCCGCGAGGCGCCCGTCGACCGCTGGCCCGTTTGCGACATCTTCTGGGCCTCTCCCGAATGCCCGCAATGGTCCAACGCGCGCGGCAAGCGGCGCGACTTCGCCACCTCGATGCAGGACTCGCTGTTCGGCGAGGAGCGCGACGAGGAGGCGGAGCGGTCCCGCGCGCTCATGGAAGAGGTCCCGATGTACCTGCGGGGCGTCCAGCAGCGCGGCGGGCTCGTCCTGGCTGGCGTCGTCGAGAACGTGATCGACGTGAGGGCGTGGGATCAGTGGGACCGCTGGCTCGGCGAAATCCGGGCGCTGGGCTACAAGGTCCGGGTCATCGCGATGAACAGCATGCACGCGCCCGCCACGCGCACGCCCCGGGCACCGCAGTCCCGCGATCGGCTGTACGTCGCCTACTGGCACCGGTCGCTCGGTCGCGACCCGGACTGGGACAAGTGGCTGCGGCCCGCCGCCTACTGCCTGGCCTGCGACGAGTGGGTGGTCGCCATGCAGGTGTTCAAGCAGCCGGGCGCCGACATGGGCCGCTATCGGCAGCAGTACGTCTACCGGTGCCCCCGGTCCACGTGCCGCAACGCCGTGGTGGAGCCGGCCGCGCTGCCCGCCGCGTACGCCATCGACTGGACGATCCCCGGCCAGCGGATCGGCGACCGAGCCAAGCCGCTTGCTGACAAGACCGTCGTCCGGATCCGGGCGGGGCTGGAGAAGTACGCCCGCCCTATCGTGGTCCCGGCCGGCGGGACGTGGCGAGACGCCGCGGTCCCGGTCACCGAGCCGATGCCCACCAGGACGACTCGCGAGAACGACGGCATCGCTATCCCGCCGCTCCTCGTCCCGGTCGAGGGGCGCGAGGGCAAGGAGGCTACCTCCGCCACTGCGCCGCTCCGCACCCAGACCGCGCGCAATGAGACCGGCCTGGCGTGGCTGCCGTTCGTCGCCGAGCTCCGCGGTGGCGGCAGTGACGCGCGATCGGTCGACGAGGCGCTCGCCACCGTGACAGCGTCCGGCAACCACCACGGGCTCGTCACACCGCCCGGGTTCGTGATGCGCAACAACACCCCGCGCGGCGACGCCAGCCAGATGTGCACGCCCTTCGACGAGCCGATGCGGACGCTCACCACGGCGGGTCACCAGTCGCTCGTCACGCTCCTCGCCCCCTACTACGGCAACGGCTACGCCCGCCCGGCCAGCGAACCGATCGGCACGCTGTCGACCCGCGACCGGTACGCCATCGCTCAGGGTCTCGCCGACATCGACCTCGACGACGTGCTGTTCCGGATGCTGGAGCCGCACGAGATCGGCCGTGCCATGGCCTTCGGCCAGGACTACGTCGTGCTCGGCAACAAGAGGGAGAAGGTCCGCCAGTACGGCAACGCCGTCACCCCGCCCGTCGCCGAGATCATCGTGTCCGCGCTGGTCGAGGCCATCACCGGCGAACCGCTGGAGCGTGCAGCATGAGCACGCGCTACAGCATCCGCGAGCACGACGCCGAATGGATCATCCAGCGCGAGCTGTCCTACAACGACGGCGTTCTGCAGCAGCAGCGCCGCAAGACCCGCGCGAACAGCAGCACCTCCACCCCCGCGGCGCCCCGGCGCGTCCCCGCCCTCCCGGCCGCCAAGAAACAGCGCGCCATCGAGGTCCTCGCCGGAGTGGCCGCCGGAGTCGGCGCCACCCAGGAGGAGTTCAAGCAGGTTGCCGACATGCTCGGCCTGCGCGAGGGCGACACGCTCGTCACCGCCTACACCGCCCTCGGTAACCGGCGCGCCCCGCGGGGGGCCTGCCCGAAGTGCGAGCGGCCCACCATCGCGCTCCGCCTCGACGGGACGCTCATCTCCCACACGCCCGAACCCGGCATGCGGCTCAACGACAGCACGCGATGCCCCGGCAGCGGGCAGCCGGCCCGCGCCGCCGCCACGGTGGTACCTCTCCCCACCCGGAAGGCGAAACCGGCCAAGACCACGGGCAACGGCGGGGCGCGCATCCCCGACGCCCTGCCCGGCCGCCCCCTGTGCCAGGACGACCCGGAGCTGTTCTTCCCGCCCGCCTACAGCGAGACCTACGGCCGCCAGATCAGGAAGGCCCGCGCCGTGTGCCGTAGCTGCCCCATAGCCGAGGCGTGCCTGCGCTACGCCCTCGACCAGGGCGAGAACTTCGACGGCATCTGCGCCGGGACCACCCCCAAGGAGCGGCGCGAACTCATCGCCGCGCGCTCCGCTCGCCTCACCGAAAAGGCCACAGCATGACCGGCCGCACCTACCTCCTCGGCGGCCAGCACGTGACCGTCGTCTGCGCGTTCGTCCTGCCCTCCAAGCGCCGGCCGCTGCCGACCGCGCCGGACTGGCTGACCTGGGTCACGCCGCCGCCCGGCGCACCCCGCAACGTCGCCATCCGCTACCCCGAGGGCCACGTCGTCGTCCGGCCGTTCCGCGGGCTCCGCAAGCCGCCCGTGGAGACGTTGACGCCGACGCTCTTCGACCTCGACGGAGTCGCGCCGTGAGCGCGCCGTGCACGCGCTGGGACGCCGCCGCCGGCAAACACTGCGGCGGCACCCCCACACGCCTCTACATCTGCGGCTACCGGTGCGCCACCTGCACACCCGCGGCCCTCGCCGGCCAGCCCGAGCCCGGCCGCGGCGCGCACTGCGCACCCAACCGGCTCTACTGCCCGCCCACCAACCGCTGCGCCACCTGCACCGCCCAGCTCGGCCAGGTGACCTCATGACGCTCACCTTGCAGGACGTGCTCGACCGCGGACTCACCCCGCGCACCCTCAACTACTGGATCGACCGCGGGCTACTCCACCCCTCCACATGGGGGCACGGCATCCGCCGCGACTGGCCCCAGACCGAGCTTCAGGTAGCCGACCTGATGCGACGGCTCGTCGCCGCCGGACTCACCGCCGACGTCGCCGCCCTCGTCGCACGAGCCCACCTCAGCGGACGGCCGCTCATCAAGCTCGGCCCCGGCATCGTCCTCGCCATCGACACCGACCTCCTCGTGGAGGCCTCGTGAGCACCGAGACGAAGGGCCGTAAGTGCGCCGGCAAGCGCCGCTACCGCACACGGGAACGGGCGCTGGCCGCCGTCGCCGAGCTCGTGGCCCGGGGTGCCGCCCAGGACTGGCTGACGGCTTATGCCTGCAGCCACTGCGGCTACCACCACGTGGGCCACCGGCCCGGCCGGAGAAAGCCATGACGCCAGCACGCCCCACCCTCAACCACGCGCGACGCCGACGACGACCGGCGCCACCTCGCACATGAACCACGTCCGACCACCAGCACCAGAGGGGAACCGGGTGCCCGCTTCACAGCACGCCTCGACCATCCAGGCGCTGCTCGCCGACCTCGACGAGCAGCAGCGCCGGGAAGTCGAGGCATACGCCGCCGGCTACCGCGACGGACACGACTCCGGCTGGGACATCGGGTACGGCCACGCCCACCACGAGATGGCCACCGCCTGGAAGGTCGTCGCCGAGAAGGTCCGCGCCATGGCCGGCCACCGCACCCCTGCCGAGCACGCCGACATGGACGCGTCCGCCGCACGCGGCGAGCCCTGCCCCGCCGCGTGCGGACGCTGCTCCCGCTGCATCCGCGCCGCAGCGGTGGCCCGCAACGGCGGCGACTACCTCGGCCAGGCCGAGCCCGCACACCTGCCGAGGACCGCGTGACCGAACTCCTCAACGCCCCGCAGCCCGCCGTCGCGGACCCCCGGCCATGCATCGACATCACCCACGAAGACGATGCGGTGCGCCGCATCTCCGACGTGCTCAACGAGCGGATCATCCCCGACACCTACGTCCGCGGCGGCGCCGTCACCCAAGTCGTCGAAGTTGACCACGGCACCGGCGCCCGGCTGCTCATCCGCGCCATGGACCCGGCCGCGCTGCGCGAGCAGCTCGCCCGCCACACCCAGCCGTACCGCGTGCGGGTCGTCAAGGAAGTGCCCAAGGAGGTGCCCGGCCTGCCCAGCGTGTCCACCGCCGCCGCCGTACTGTCCCGCACCGACTGGCCCGGCCTGCAGCCGCTCGCCGGCGTCACCGCCGGCCCCGTCATCCGGCCCGACGGCACCACCCTCACCACGCCCGGCTACGACCCGGCCACCCGCCTGTTCTACCGGCCCGCCTTCCACGTCGCCCCCGTCCCGGACTGGCCGTCAGACGCCACCGTCACCAAGGCCCGCCAATACCTCCTCGAGTACGTGCTCGGCGACTTCCCCTTCGACAGCGACGCCAGCCGCGCCAACTTCCTCGCGCTGCTGATGACGCCGCTGCTGCGGCTCTACGTCGGCGGGCTGCCCCCGTTCGGGCTCATCTCGGCGACCACCCGCGGCTCCGGCAAGACCCTGCTCATGGAGGTCATGCGGGCGGCGTACGGGCTGCGCATGACCGCGTGGGTGCGTCGCGAAGAGGAGATGGCCAAGACCATCACCTCGCTGCTCATCGACACCGTCGAGCCGGTCATCGTCTTCGACAACGTCGACAGCTTCGACACGATCAGCCATGGCGTCCTCGCCGCATTGCTCACCTCCACCGAGTGGAGCTCGCGCCTCCTCGGAGCCTCCAGCATGGCCACCGCCGTCAACGACCGGCTGTGGATGGCCACCGGCAACAACCTCACCGTCGGCGGCGACATGGCGTCCCGGTCGGTGCTCACCCGCCTCGACCCGCGCATGGAGCGGCCCGAGGAGCGGACCGGGTTCGTCATCGACGACATGTGGTCGTGGTTGGAGAACCCGAACAATCGGGCCCACCTGCTGCGCGCGCTCATGATCCTGGCGCGGGCGTGGATCGCGGCCGGCGCCCCCCGCGCGTCGGTGAAGATGCGGAACTTCTCCGCCTGGGCGCAGGTCATGGGCGGGCTCGCCGACTTCCACGGCGTGACCGGGTTCCTGTCCAACCGCGACGAGCTCGAAGGCTCCGACGAGGAGGAGACCAGCACCGCGGCGTTCCTCCTGAAGTGGCACGACAAGTTCGGCACCGTGCCGAAGCGGGCCACCGAACTGGTGGACAGCGCCCGGATCGACAACGCGGGCGGCACCTGGATCGACCCGTGGGACGGCACGTTCCCGAGCACGTACAAGGACGGCAAGAGCATCCCGTTCTCGGCGAAGGGGTTGGGGAAGTTCCTCGCGGCCCGTCGTGACCGGATCTTCGCCGGGCTGGTGCTGGTGGGCGTTCACGACAAGAAGACGAAGGTCTGGTCGTACAAGGTTCTGCCCGCTGAGGCCACCAATGGTGAGCAGCTCACTACGGATGGTGTGTCGTGAGGCGGGGTTGGCGGGGTTTAGCTTCGCGGCGGCGGGGTTTGGGCGGGGTTTGGAAATCGCGTTTCTCGCTAAACCCCGCCACTGTTTCCGCAGGTCACCCCCCTGTTTTGGCCCCTAGCGGGTTTTGGCGGGGTTTGTTGTTCGGTCTATGCGTATGCGGGCGCGCGTGCGTGCACACACGCACATGTGCGTACGTGGAGTACGGCCAACAAACCCCGCTAAACCCCGCTCGGCACCTAAATGCTGCCCTGACCAGCACTAACAGTGGCGGGGTTTGGTCGGAAACTCCCTCAGCCAAACCCCGCCCAAACCCCGCCGCGCGCTCGCTAAACCCCGCCGCGCCCCCTCGCCGCCTGCTGAAGTCCCCGGGACGGCGAAGCGCTGAGAGCGATTCTGCGGCCCGCTGGACACGGTGTTACGGCCCGAGAGTCGCGCAAGGCCCGGAAAGCCCCTCCACGGCCCACACAGGCGCGTGCACAGGCAAGCCCGCGCCCACCTCCACCCCTAGGAGAGAACAGGAGAGCACCGGCATGAGCCAGTTCATCGAGATCCGCATCGCCCGACGACGGCACCTCCCCACCGGCCCGGGCGGCGGCTGCGTCGTCTGCCGGGACGTGATCGAACCGGGCCAGCACTACGAAAGGTTCACCGTCACCCCGGGAGACCGCAGCCGGAGCGCCGGCCGATGGGCGCGCATGAAGGCGCACCACCCGTACGGCGACTGCATCCAGCCCGCCCACCTCCGGCAGGAGGCGGCCCATGGCTGACGACCTCCGACAGTGCGACCCACTCGAACTCGTCGCCGAGCTGCGCCGACAGGTGTCCGGGCTGGTAGCGCACATCGACACCACTGGCAGGCCGGCACCTGACCACATCAACGACCGTACGCACCGCCTACCCGGGTCGGTGTGGCATCCCGCGCCCGGCTGGACCGTCCGCACCGTCAACGACGAGTCCGACCTCGACACGGTGTTCCTGACCACGCCACACATGTTCGACGTATCCGACTTCGACGCCTACCGCGTCGCCTCGATGAGGCGGGTCGCGATGGCGATGCTCGCGGCGTGCGACGTGGCGGAACAGCGGGTGGCTGGCGTGGTGGTGCTCGGCGGACGGGACCAACCCGAGCACGGCGAGTGTGGAGGAGCGTGCCGTGACTGACCCGCACGTGTCCATCACCCTCACCTTCCGCACCCCCGCCGCGTCGGCCATCGTCCTGGAGCACGTGCTCTACGCGATCAACAAGAGCGGCAGCATCCCGTACGAGCTGACCGGCGCCAACTGCCACGGCTTCGACCTCGACGAAGTGGACGAGGCGGACGAGGTCGAAGACCCGTGACCGAGCTCGTGCCGCCCGACGAGATGGCCCCCGACGAGTACGACGCCTGGGTCATCGACCAGCAGAGCCCCGACTACCACGGATAGCCCCGCACCGCCCCAACACCCCGGGAGGGCAGCATGACCCGACGCCGCACCGACACCGCCCTCTGCACTGCCACCCACCGACGCGACCCCGACCGGCCACGGCCCGCCGCCGACGGGCTCAACCTCTGCGCGGGATGCCACGCCGCGCTTGGCCGGCACCTGAGCGCCCTGCCCGAGCTGCACGGCGACGTGCTCGCCGAACTCCCCGCCACCCGCGACACCGCCGGCCCGGCCGTCAGCGGCAGCCGCACCCCGCCCCTGCCGTACAACCCGCGCGCCGGTGACCTGCTCTCCCAGATCCGGCACGACCTCCGCTTCGTCACCGAGCTCGTCGCCATCGAACGCGGCCTTATCGGGCCGCCGCCCAACCCGGGCGCGCAGTGCGCCTGGCTGGGGCGGCACGTCGACTGGTTGGCCGCCCACCCCGACGCCGGCGCCGTCAAGGACGTGCTCGCCGAGCTGGTGGGCAGGGCGTACAACGTGATCGACCCGGCCCGGCTGCCGCTCGTCATCGGCCGGTGCATCGAGGTGCTCGACCTGGAGGCCGGCGTGCAGTGCGACGGGATGCTGCTCGCCACCGTGCGGCGCGACGGGGATCCCCGCCCCAGCGAGATCTACTGCGACATGTGCGAGCTCGCCTTGGACACGACGCAGTGGCACCGGTTCGGGAAGCGGTACCTCGGAGCGCGGGAGAGGATGGCGGGATGAGCGTGGATGACCTGATCGCGTTCCTGCGGGCTCGGCTCGACGAAGACGAGCAGGCGGCATTGGACTGGCAGCAGCACAAGCAGGTCCTGACCGAGCAGTTCATGAACGACCCGCACAGGAAGCATGTCCGGCTCCGCCGTGAGCCGGTGACGGACGCGCGGCTCAGCGAGTACGCCTACCACGACCGATTCGAGCCGGCCCGCGTGCTGCGCGAGGTCGAAGCCAAGCGGGCCCTGGTGGGCCTCTGGTCACGGGCAAGCTCGGACGACCGTAGAGGTGGGTACAGCCTGCGAACGCTTGCACTGCCCTACGCCGACCATCCGGACTACCGCCATGAGTGGCGGCCGTGAGGGACAACCGGACCACTAGGTGACGATCCGACAGCGCAAGCCCACACCCTCCCGATCATGGACATCGGGTGTCAAAGTGGGATAGTGCGCCACCAGAAACCCCCTGAACGACAGGTCGAATCCCTCCAGCAGCACGCCGCCCGACTCGCGTTCCCCCACTGGACACCCCACCCACACGACTGGGTCAGCCTCTACACCAGCGCCGATGAGCCCAGCACGGAGGTCGCCGTGTACCGCGGGACCGAACGCATCCACTACCACCGATACGCCGGGCCAGAGGTCATGGCGTTCTGGCAGCAACTCCTCGATCAGCACGCCGAGTAGACCCGACAGGTCGGGATAGATCGGCAAGAAAGAACGGAATCCCCAGAAAAGAAAGACCGGCCATGAGCAGTTGGCTTACTGACCTGCGCTTCTGGAGCCAAACCCGAGACGGCGCCAAGCGAGAACTCGCCTGCAACCCCGACGACGCAGAGTGGCTCAGAGCCGCCATTCACCAAGCCGGACTCGACGACCTCATCAGCCTTGAGCCCATGTACATCGTCCCCCGCCGACACGCCTGGCTTATGGGTGATCAGCCCGCGAGTGACGAACTCTTCGAGATGCTCGGCATCAACAGGTGGCTTTGATGCAACGGCAAGCTGAAGGCGTGAGCACCCTCATCACCACCGGAGACGCCGCCGCCATCTACTGCATCCCCGCCCGCACCATCCGCCGCTGGCACGCCGAAGGCCGGCTCACCGACCCCCTCGTCGACCGAGGCCGGTACCTGTGGAACCGGGGCGAGATCGACCAACTCGCCCGCCTACGTTCCGGACATCGGTTGCGGCCCGCCCCAAAATGACCCATTATCACCAGTAACTTCGCATCACCTATCGGCCCGGGCCTTGTCCTGGGCCGTTCGCGTTTCCCGCACCCGGCGGCGCTCGGTATCCCCGGACCGTGCGCCGTCCCGGCCCGGCGCTGCACGAGGACTGGCGTACAGCGCCGGGCCCACCCTCTCGACCCACGGAGAGGACATGAGTCAGCGCGCACGCAAGGCCCGCGTCATCGCCGCGTGGACCCTCGTGGCCGGCACCATCATCGGCTGGCCACTCAGTGCGTTCACGTTCGCCAAGCACGAACCCGTCGTTGTGCTGTGCCTGTCCTGGCTGGCCATCCTCATCGAGGGCGTCACGCTGCTCACCACCTCGCAGGTGCACGAGGAGCAGGGCGAACAGAGCAAGGGCGATGCCACGCAGTAGAGGACGAGCAGGCCGGCCATGGCGACGAGCACGGGCCACGCTGTTCGCCACCACGCCCGACGTCTGCTGGCTGTGCGGCCACACCGGAACCCAGGACGCGGACCACGACCCGCCGCTCGTGACGCTCGAAGCGCTCGGCCTCGACCCGTGCGACCTGCAGTACCTGCGTCGTGCACACGGTGTGGACGGCTGCCCGACGTGCGGCCGGAAGTGCAACCAGGAGAAGGGCTCTCGCCCGCATCTTCCGAAGCTCGACACGTCGCGACGATGGTAAGCCGCTGACCTGCGTAAACGCTTTTTGATCAAGGGTGGCGGACGACCCGCGCCACAGTGTCCCGTTTTCTCCCCCCGAGCGGCCCCGTACCCCCTTGGAGGTGCCGAGTGCCCCCTCGCCGCAGGCTGACCTCGGTCAAGGCGGATGAGCCGCGCGAGCGCGCCCCGGACCTGCGCGACGCAGTCAGGTCCGCGGTTGAGGCGATGGACTGGCTCACCGACGCGGACCAGGCGATGAAGGCTCTCGCGCTGCGCCAGGCCGAGGAGATCGAGAAGGCGATCGGTCGCGCCGAGGTCCTCGGCGATTTGCGCCGGGACCTGTCGGATGACATGGGAGCGCTGAAACGTCTGCAGGCCCTTGAGGCGATGTGCGATGTCACGAAGACGGTCGGGTGGCTCGGCCCGCAACTGCAGGGCGTCCTGCGGGACCTCGGCGGGGCGCCGGCCGCGCGGAAGGCGTTGAAGGCGGACAAGCCGATCGGGGGGCGCCTTGCTCAGCTCCGCGCCGGTGCTGCTGGGGAGCACGACTCCTAGGATCTGGACGCCGCCGCTTGTCACGGGCCCTCCGGGGCCGTGCGGGTGTGGGTGCGCGCTGACGCCGTCGACGTCGCGCGGGTTCTCGGCGGTGGAGTTCGCGGTGGACGTGCTGGGGATCCGGCCGTTGCCGTGGCAGCGCTGGCTGCTGATCCACGCGCACGAGGTGCGGTGGGATGGCCGGTTCCGGTTCCGGACGGTGCTGGTGCTGGTGGCCCGGCAGAACGGCAAGACCTCGATTGTCGAGGTCAAGAACCTGTGGAAGATGTTCGTGCTGGGCGTCGGCCTGGTGATCGGCACCGCGCAGAACTTGGACATCTCCGAAGAGTCGTGGGACAAGGCCGTCGAGATCGTCGAGGGCACGCCGGAGCTGGCGGCCGAGGTGGCGGCGATCGACCGCACGAACGGCAAGAAGGCGCTCCGGTTGTCATCGGGTGCCCGCTGGAAGATCGCGGCAGCCTCCCGGCGTGGCGGCCGAGGGCTGAGCGGCGACGACGTGAACTTGGACGAGCTGCGCGAGCACCAGACGTGGGACGCGTGGGGCGCGGTCACGAAGACGACGATGGCCAGACCGGACCCGCAGGTGTGGGCGTTCTCGAACGCCGGCGACGACAAGAGCGTGGTGCTGAACGAGCTGCAGGCGAAGGGCCGCGCCGCGGCGGAGAACCCGACAGCGGATCCAACGTTCGGCCACTTCGAGTGGAGCGCGCCGGACGACGTGGCGTGCACGTGCGGCCGGCCGGACAGCGCACACACTCCGAAGTGCCGGCTGCAGGACCGGACGGTGTGGGCGATGGCGAACCCGTCGCTCGGCTACACGGTCTCGGAGGAGGGCCTCGCGTCGGCGCTGGCCACCGACCCGGAACCGATCTTCCGCACGGAATGCCTCTGCCAGCACGTGCCCGACATGGTGGGCGAGTGGACGGTCATCCCGCAGGACGCGTGGGCGGCGGTGGCTGACCCAGCGTCGGAGCTCGTCGACCCGGTCGCGTTCGCGCTCGACGTGACCCCCGACCGCTCGTACGGGTCGATCGCGGTCGCCGGCCGCCGCTCGGACGGCCTCGACCACGTCGAGGTGGTCGAGCACCGGCCCGGGACCGGGTGGATGGTGCAGCGGGCCCGGGATCTGGTCGACCGGTGGAAGCCGTGCGCAGTGGTTGTGGACGGCGCGGGCCCAGCCGGCTCGCTCATCGCGGACCTGGAGGCGGCCGGCGCCGAGGTGGTCAAGCCATCGGCCCGGGACTACGCGCAGGCGTGCGGCGCCTTCTACGACGCCGTGGTGCCGCGCGACGGGAACACGCCGACGCTGCGGCATATGGATCAGGCGTCGCTCACGGCGGCGCTGGCGGGTGCGGCGCGCCGGGACCTGGCTGACTTGTGGGCCTGGACGCGCCGCGGCGCCAGCGTGGACATCAGCCCGCTCGTGGCCGTCACCCTGGCTCGCTGGGGGCACGCGACCCGCGCCCATCTGATGGAGGACGTCGACCCGATGAGCAACATCTGGTGAGGGGAGCGTGATGGCTCGCCGCCTGATGGATCGCATCGCGGGGCCGGCCGGTTCGGCGTTGCGTCGTGTGCTGCTGGCCCTGCCTGGCCTGGCCGGCGTGGCGCTGCTGGCGTACGGGGCGTGGCTGGCGTGGCCGCCGCTCGGGTTCATGGTGGCCGGCGTGGCGCTGCTGGTGGACCGGGCGTGGACGCAGGCCCTGGACCGGGGGGCGCAGTGAGTCTCTTCTTCGGCGGGCGGCCGCCGGTGGAACGGCGTGAGTACACGCCTATCCCGCCGCCGAACGCTGCGGTGCCGTCGTTCGCGCGGGTGGACCTGTCGAACGCCGAAGCGTCCCTGCAGAAGGTCGCCGTCTGGGCGTCGGTGACGCTTCTCGCCGGCACGGCTTCGATGTTGCCGCTGGACGTGTTCTCGGGCGACGGGCCGGACAAGCGGGAGCGGACCCCGCCGCGCTGGCTGGCCGACCCGGCCGGCGACGGCAACGGCCTGGACGACTGGCTGTGGCAGTGGATGTTCTCCTGGCTGCTGCGCGGCAACGTCGTCGGCCTGATCGGCGAGCGTGACCCACGCACCGGCTCGCCGACGCAGATCGTGCTGCAGCACCCGGACGAGGTGTCGATGTGGCGCGACAGCCGCGACGGCGAGATCCGGGTGCGGATCGCCGGCCAGGAGGTCGACCTCGCCAAGGTGTGGCATCGCCGGGTGTACCCGGTGCCGGGCCGGCTGCTGGGCATGTCGCCGATCGCGCATCACGCGCTGACGATCGGCGTCGGCATCAGCGCGCTGCGGTTCGGGGCGCAGTGGTTCGAGGAGGGTGCCCACCCGACCGGCATCTTGTCGTCGGAGGCGAACCTGGAGCAGGCGGACGCGGCGACGGCCAAGCAGCGGTTCCTCGCTGCGATCCAGGGCCGCCGGGAGCCGGTCGTGCTGGGCAAGGGCTGGTCCTACCAGCCGATCCAGATCGCGCCGGGCGAGAGCCAGTTCTTGGAGACCAACAACTTCACCGCGGCGGAGTGCTGCCGGATCTACGGCCCGGGCATCGCCGAGATCCTCGGCTACGAGACCGGCGGCAGCCTGACCTACCAGAACATCGAGCAGCGGAACTTGCAGCTGCTTATCTACGCGCTGGACCCGTGGCTGACGCGGATCGAGCGGGTCGTGTCGCGGCTGCTGCCGCGCCCCCAGTACGCGAAGTTCAACCGGGCCGCGCTGCTCAGGACTGACCTCCTGACCAGGTACCGCGCCTACCAGATCGCGATCCGGAACCGGTTCGGCACCCCGGACGAAGCGCGCGAGCTGGAGGACCGGCCGCCGCTCACCCCCGAGCAGATCGACCAGCTGACGACGCTCCCACCGGCTGGCAGCGCAGGCACGACGGACAGCACCGAGGAGTAGAGATGGATCTCGCTGAGCGCGCGAAGATCAAGGGGCCGGAGCGCCGCGCCTTCGCGGCCCGCTTCGAGATCCGCGCTAAGCCCAACGGAACCGGCGGCACCCGTTACGACATCGAGGGATATGCCAGCGTCTACGGCGCCCCGTACGAGATGTGGGACTGGGCTGGCGCCTATGACGAAGTGGTGCGCGAAGGAGCGGGCAGCAAAAGCCTCTCGGAGAACCCGGACGTGGTGCTCGTTCTCAACCACGAGGGCATGCCGCTGGCGCGCACAAAGAACGGCTCCTTGCGCCTTTCAGAGGATTCGACCGGCCTGCTGATGAACGCCCCGGACCTTAACGGCGAGCGCGCCGTGGTCCGTGAGGTTGTCGCCGCCATTGAGGAAGAGATCCTCACGGAGATGAGCTTCGCCTTCCGCGTTATGCGGCAGGAGTGGAGCCCGGACTACATGCAGCGCGACATCGTCGAATACAACATCAACCGCGGCGACGTCTCCGTGGTGACATTCGGCGCTAACCCTGCTACCAGCGTGGCGTTGCGTGGTCTGGACCTCGACCGCATGGCTGATGACCAGGCCCGCGTCCTGTTCGAGCGGCTGTCGGCGCGCCTTGCTCCGCCGCGCCCGGCACCTGAGCCGGCAGCCGTCGAGAAGGCGCCGGAACCCGAGACTCGGCGGCCGCGGTATCCGCTGTCGCTGTACGAGGCCGAGGCGCAGCTTCTCGGCTGACCTGACCGCCTGACCCCTGACGCGCCGGAGCTCACGCCGGAGCGCGCTCGCGCGCCACCACCTGAGCCACCACCCGGACGGATCGCAGGCACGACCCATCTACCGAAAGGAGGGGCTCCGTGCTGGAGTTCCTGCGCCAGCAGCTGAAGAAGCTGCTGGAGGAGAGGGCCGCGCTGAAGACCGAGCTCGACGGCGTGCTCACCGCGCCGCGTGCCGAGCAGCGTGACCTGACGGACGAGGAGTCCGCGGCGTTCGAGGAGAAGCGCGCCGCGCTGAAGGCCAAGGACGACGAGATCGAGGAGAAGCGCGGCCGGATCGCCGAGCTGGAGGAGGACGAGCGCCGCGAGCAGCGCGTCGCGGAGCTCGCCGTCACCTACGGCCAGACCGGCGAGCAGCGCGAGCGGCCATCCGTCACCGTCACCTCGGAGCCGGAGACCTACCGCAAGGGCGGGTCGAACAGCTACTTCCGGGACCTGGTGCGGGCGCAGCTGCACGGCACCCGCGACGCGATCGAGCGGCTGGCCCGCAACGACCGTGAGGTGGCGCACGCCCTGGAGAAGAGGGCGCTCAGCACGACCGACGGCGCCGGTGGCGACTTCGTCCCGCCGCTGTGGATGGTCGACCAGTACGTGCGCCTCGCCCGCCCGTCTCGGATCATCGCCAACCGGGTGCGGCAGATGGCGCTGCCCGGCGGCACCGACTCCATCAACCTGCCGAGGCTGGCCACCGGCACCGCGGTCGCCGAGCAGGCGACGCAGAACACCGCGGTCCAGAACACCGACGCCACCACGAACAGCGTGACGGCGGCGGTGGCCACGATCGCCGGCCAGCAGGTCGTCTCACTGCAGCTGATCGAGCAGTCGCCGATCAACATGGACGAGGTGCTTCTGCAGGACCTCGCCGCCGACTACGCGGTGAAGCTGGACCTGTTCGTCATCAACTCGAACGTGGCGAACAAGCGGGGCCTGCTCAGTGTGACCGGCTCGAACGCGGTCACCTACACCGACGCGTCGCCGACGGCGGGCGAGCTGTACCCGAAGATCGCGGACGCGGTGCAGCAGATCCACACCCAGCGGTACATGCCGCCCGACGTCATCTTCATGCACCCGCGCCGGTGGGCGTGGCTGCTGTCCGCCCTCGACACGGCGGGCCGGCCGCTGGTGACGCCGGTCGCGGGCGCCCCGCAGAACGTGCTCGCCGCGGTGGGCGACGTCAACAGCGAGGGGTTCGTCGGCTCGATGCACGGCCTGCCGGTGTTCGTCGACCCGAACCTGCCGGTCAACCTCGGCGCGGGCACTAACGAGGACCGCATCGTGGTGATGCGCTCCGACGACGTGATCCTCTTCGAGGGCACGCCGCGCGCCGAGAGCTTCCGCGAGCCGCTGGCCGCGCAGCTGTCCGTGCTCTTGAGATTCTATAACTACACAGCAATCCATTCGGAGCGGTACCCGAAGAGCATTTCGGTGATCGGCGGGACCGGCCTGGCGACACCTACGTTCTAGCCGCATAAATGTCTCTCAGCGAATAGAATCTGTAAACACAGAGTTCTGCTCGCTGAGAGGTGTCAAGTGGCACAAAGAACCTGCGTCGACTGTGGAACTACCTTCGAACAGCGCACGGGACGCCCTGCCCTGCGATGCCCTGAATGCCGGCCGAAGTTCTCCAGACGGAGAGCATCGGAATGGGCCAAGGCCAACCGAGAGCGTAAGCAGGCGAAGAACCGCGAACTCCGAGCTAGGTGGAGAGCGAGGCCGGAGCCCTGTTCGGTGGAAGGGTGCACACGTCCCCGGGACTACAGCGACGCCGACCACTGCCTGATGCATGCCTGGAGACGCAGGCGTCGAGGGGATGTTGGAGGGCCAGAGCCGGAGAGGCAGAAGCGGAACAACCTGACAGAGCAGGGATATCGCCGCTTCAAGCGGGGGAAGCGTACCTTCCTGGAACACCGGGCCGTCATGGAAGTGGCGATTGGGCGCCCGCTGGAGAAGTGGGAATACGTCCACCACCGCAACGGCATCAAGCACGACAACCGGATAGAGAATCTCGAAGTCTGGATCTCTCCGCAGCCCAAGGGGCAACGCCCGGAGGATCTCGTCGAGTGGGTCGTTGAGCACTACCCGGAACTTGTGCGGGCGGCTCTGGACAGCAAGCCGGTGACGCTGTTCTGAATCAACAAGCGATCGAAAGGGGCTGACGGAAGTCGGCCCCTTTCGCTTTTGGCCAAGGAGATCTCATGGCTGAGAAGAAGGACGAGACGACCTCTCCCGAGCGGGCGGCCGAGCAGCAGGACCGATCCGACTGGCCGCGGCCTGGCGAGGAGGGCTACGTCCACCCAGACGGTACGGCCCAGTCCGAGCGGCAGCTGGAGGACAACCGGCGCGCCGCCGCCGACCGCGCCGCGGCCGGCTCGATGGTGCACGGCGCGCCGCTGGCCACCCCGGGCCCGACGCCCGGCGAGGAGACCGCGAAGGCGGTCGAGCGGGCCGAGACGTACGACGGCAAGACCACGGCTGAGGCCGAGGAGGAGCTCGCCGAGTTCGTCGAGGACAAGACCGCGGAGAAGGCCGAGGAGGCCGCCGCCGCGGCCGACACGGGCACCAGGTCACGGACCCGGGCGACCCGCTCGACCAAGTCCGACAAGTAGGGAGCAGGCCATGCCGGAGCAGATCCCGGTCCAGAGCGTGCGGACCGGCGGCACCGACTACATCGAGGTGGCCACGCCCGAGGAGGCGCACATCGAGGCGCTGCACCGCGAGCGGGACGGCTACCTGCGGGCGGGTAAGGCCGACCGAGCCGCGCAAGTGGCCGCGGAGCTGCGCCGGCTTGGCACGCAGGTGCAGGACGAGGAAGTGCCGCAGCCGCCGCCGCTGGAGGACGCAGCGGACCGGCGGCCGCGGCAGCGGGCCTCGACGCGGAGAGGCGGCCGATGATGCCGGAACGAACGATGGTCCTGCGGCGCAACCGAGACGGCAGCGTCCGCATGGCGGGCTCGCTGCCCGATGAGCACACCCTGTCGGCGCGGTTCATCCAGCGTGAGCTGGACGCCGGCCTGGTGAGCGTGCAGGTCACCCTGCACCTGGAGGGAGGCCCGATCACGTACGAGCTGGACGGGTTCGAGCCGTTCGACGGCGCAACCGACGGCGACGGCGAGCCGAAGCTGAACTTCACCGCGTGGCGGTGCCGCCTGGCCGAGCCGGCGAAGCGGCCCGCGAAGGAGGGCTGAGCCGTGGCCGACGTGGTGATGAACATCGCGCTGGGCAAGGTCAAGTACTACTGGGAGCTGCCCGCCGCCGCCGACGCGATCGTGGTCGTGCCGCTGGAGGCGACCGGCCTGGAGGCGGACGCCACGCTGCGCGACTACGACGACCTCGCCGCGCTGCTGGCCGGGCCGACCAACGAGCAGACCACGATGGGCCGCAAGACCATCACCTCCGGGATCACGATCACGGTGGACGACACCAACAACAGGCTGGACATCGACTGCCCCGACCAGGTGTGGACGGGCGCGGCCGGGAACCCGATCGGCGCGCTGCTGTTCTGCTACGACGGCGACACCGGCGCCGGCACCGACTCGGCGATTGTGCCGCTGCACAAGCACGACTTCAGCATCACCCCGGACGGGTCGGATGTGACGGCGCAGATCGCCGCGAGCGGCATCTTCAGGGCGCAGTGATGGCGCTGACCGCCGTCAACCGCACCAGGGTGCTGAACCAGTGGATGCGGGACAACACCATCGCGCTGCCTGCCGTCACCAAAGCCGATCTCGCGGCGGCGGTGGCGGCGATGGACGACTGGCTGGACGCCAACGTCACCAGCTTCAACGCGGCGATCCCGCAGCCGGCCAGGGCCCAGCTCACCACCGCGATGAAGTACGAGGTGCTGACGTACATCCTGATGCGGCGGTCGGGCCGGCTGCGGGCGGAGGAGGACGGGTAGATGGGGACCGTCTCTCGCGAGCTTCACCCGGACGAGGCCAAGTACGGCTCGGCGGCGTTTCCGCAGTTCACGAAGAACAACGGCACCAACGGGCCCGTGTCGTGGCTGGCGTACGACGCGGCGGCCACCGAGACGGCCTACTGGGAGGTGACCGCCTTCTCGTACGGGTCGGGCAACATCACCGTGGACCTGATCTGGGGTGCGGCCACGGCCACGTCCGGCGTGGTCCGGTGGGAGGTCGCCATCGCGGCGATCACGCCGGAGGCGGACAGCCAGGACCCGGAGACGAAGGCGTACGCGACCGCCGTGGCGGTCGACGACACCCATCTGGGGACGACGGCGAAGCGCCTGCACCGGGCCACGGTCTCCTTGTCGGGGGCGTCGCTGGACAGCATCGCCGCCCTGGACGAGGTGTGGGTGCGGATCGCGCGGCTCGGCGCGCACGCCAACGACACGCTGGCCGGTGACGCCTGGCTGAAGAAGGCCGTCCTGTCCTACTCCGACATCTGATCGGGGGCGGTCGTGGCGGTCCGGTTCTCGGCGGACGCCCAGGACTACACGCGCTCGCTCGCGCTAGGCGCCCAGTCGCAAGTCTCGGTCACCTGCTGGCTGAAGATCTCCGTCGATCGGAACGCGAACTCGACGATCTGGTCGGTCGACAACGGCAACACCGACTACCTGGTGCTTTGCACCCACACCGACGGCACCACGCTCCGCGTGTTCGACGAGGGCGCCGCCTCCGGCAACGGCCTGAACATGGCCGTGGGCACCTGGCACTTCGCGGCGGTCGCCGTCAACGGCGCGTCCGGCACGCTGTGGATGCGCGCCGCGACCGGTACCTCGTGGACAACCGTCACCTGGTCGACGTTCTCGACCAGCACGACCGCAGCGAACCTGCGTATCGGCGAGCATCCCGCGAACGGGCTGTGGCTGAACGGTGCCGTCGCCGCGCTCAAACTGTGGACCGGCGTCACGCTGACGCTCGCCGAGGTCGAGCAGGAGCTGTGGCAGTACCAGCCGGCACGTACAGCGGGGCTGCGCGCCTGGTATCCGCTGCTGCTGCCGGAGACCGCCGACTACAGCGGTAACGGCAATGCGCTGACCGGCGGGTCCGGCACGTCCACGGAGGATGGGCCGCCCATCTCGTGGGGGACGCGGCGCCGCGCGGTGTTCATCCCGCGGTCGGGCGTCACGGCCGCGGTCGGGCAGGCCGTCGAGGACGCCGCCGCCGCGACGCTGGCTGCGTCCAAGTCGGTCGGCCCCGGGCTGGCGGTCGAGGCCGCTACGGCACAGCCGCTCCTGCGGCAGAAGACACGGCTGCTCGGCCAGCCGGCCGAGGCTGGCACGGCCATGCCGGTGCGCGCCGCCAAGTCCCGTGCCGTGGGCCAGCCGGTCGAGGTCGAGATCGCCGCGACGCTGGCCAGGTCCAAGGTCAGACCGCTCGCCCAACCGGCCGAGACGGACACGGCCGCGGCGGTGGCCCGGGCGCACCGCCGTACGGTCGGCCCCGCCGTCGACACCTCGACGGCCACCCACCTCGGCACGGCGAAAGCGCGAACGGCGAACACAGCGACCGAGGGCGTCACGGCCCGCCCGCTCCTCGCCGGGCGCGCGGTCCCGGCGAACCCGGCGGTCGAAGCCGACGCGGCGACCACGGTGGTCGAGGCGAAGACGCGGGGCCTGAACTCAGCCGTCGAGAGCGACACCGCACAGCCGACCGGCTGCCTGAAGACCAGAACGCCCGGCGCTGCCATCGAGACCGACCTCGCTGGCCCCGTGGCCCGGGCGAGGGCGAAGCCGGTCGGCCAGGCGCCCGAAGCCTCGACCGCAGGCAGCGCCCGGCCAGGGAAGACGTCGACACCGGGCCCGGCAATCGAGGCCGCCACGGCCACACAGGCGGCCCGCAGGAAGGCCCGCACAGTCGGCCAGGCAACCGCGGACGCCCTCGCGCGGCCGGTCGGCGGTGCCGCTGCGGTGCCGCTCGGACAAGCCGTCGAGGAGAGCCTCGCCGCCGCGCTGGCCCGGCGAAAGGCCCTCACGGCCGGCGCAGCCGCCGCGGCAGAGCTCGCCCTGGCCGTCGCCGTCGGCAAGACCCGGCTGCTGAACGGTACGGCCGAGTCCAGCACGGCCAATGGGCTGGCGACCGGGCTGTACGCGACGCTCGGCCAGGCATGGGAAACGGACATCCCGTTGCCGGTGCCCAGCGCTGGAGGCGCCGCACCGCCGGCGGTCCTGTCCACGGAGTCCGGCCTGGCCGCCGCTGTGGCGGCGACCGCGACCCGCGTCGCGTCCCTGCGAGCCGGCACCAGCAAGACCGCCACCGTCACCAGCGAGAGCACCTGAGGGAAGGCACATGGCCACCTACGCGTTGGGCGCCGTTGCCCGCCTGTCGACGACCGTCCAGGACGCCACCAGTACCCTCACCGACCCGTCGGCGATCTCGCTGTCGATCCAGTTGCCGGACGGCACGGTGGACGGGCCGCTCGCACCGACCAAGGACTCGGTCGGCGTCTATCGCTACGACTACCTCACCGCGCAGCCAGGCCGTCACGTGGTCCGCTGGGTCACCACGTCCCCGACCGGCGTCAGTGAGACACCTTTCGACGTTGCGGCGCAATGGAGCGCGGCGGGGCTGGTCAGCCTGGCCGACGCCAGAGCGCACCTGAACATCACCACGGGCGCCGACGATGTCGAGCTGGCCGAGGTGGTGCGCGCGGCCACGGCGGCGGTGGAGCGGCACGTCGGCGCGGTCCTGCGCCGTGTGTACGTCGAGGAGCATCCGGGCGGCTACGCGATCGCGCTGCACCACACCCCGGTCCTGTCGGTGGCCTCGGCATCCGGGGTGCTGCCTGGCGTGCCGGATCTCGCCGCTGCTGACCTCCAGGTGGACGGATCGAGCGGTGTGCTGCGGCGTGGGACCGGCGCGTGGATCGCCGGCCCGGTGCGGGTGACGTACACGGCCGGTCGGGCCGAGGTGCCGCCGAACGTCCGCCTCGCCACGCTGATCATCATCCAGCACTTGTGGGAGACGCAGCGCGGTAGCGCTCTGCCGAGGTTCGGCGGTGAGGACACGTGGGATCCGCGGCAGGCGTTCGCGGTTCCCCGGCGCGCGCTTGAGCTGCTTGGCGAGCGCGTCTCGGGGATCGCATGACCGTCTCGACGGTGCCCGCCGCCCTGGAGGCGCTCGTGGCCGCCGGCACCCGCGCGCTGCCCGGCGTCCGGGTGTGGGACGGGTACCCGCTGGCGAGCGACACCACGATGCTGTGCGTCGGGTTCACCGGCCAACAGGACGAGGCGGCTGTCGAGTCGACCCGCACCCGCCAGCAGGCCGCCCTGGAGCCGGAGCACGAGGCGTACGCCGTCAGCTGCTACCTGTACGTGCTGAAGGGAGACACCGACGCCCGGCAGACCCGCCAGGCCCTGTACGAGCTGCTCGACGCGCTGGCCGGCGAGCTCGTCGCCGACCCGACCTTGAGCGGGGCGGTGGCCCGGGCCCAGATGTCGACCGAGTCGCTCACCCAGACGCAGACGGACAAGGGCGCCCAGGCCGAGCTGAGGTTTGTGATCCTCATCGACGCGTGGACGGACTGACCGTGCCCCGCAACAACACCGACGACCTGCGCAAGCTGATCCGGGACGTGGGCAAGCTGCCGGACGCCATCCGCCGTGAGCTGCGTCCGGCGCTGCGTCTGGCGGGCCAGAAGGCGTTGATCAAGGCGCGGGCGGATGCCTCCTGGTCGACGCGCATCCCGGGGGCGATCCGGCTGTCCGTGTCGTTCTCCCGGCGGCGCCCGGGTGTCGCCCTGGTGGTCAACAAGGCACGCGCCCCCCACGCTCGCGCGTACGAGAACCTCGGCACCCCGGGAGCCTTCCGGCACCCGGTGTTCGGCAACCGCCGCCGCTGGGTGCGCCAGCAAGCCCGCCCGTTTCTGTTCCCCGCGGCGCGGGCCTCGATGGCGCAGATCGACACAGACATCGGCGTCGCGGTGGAGGCGGCGGCGAGAAAGCACGGCTTCAGATGACCGGAGAGGGGTCGCCATGCCGCTGAGTGCGCGGCTGCTGATGCAGCTGACCGCCGAGTTGACCAGCCCGCTGGACCTGACGACGGGGTCGGCGCCGCTGTCGTTCGCGCGGCAGGTGAGTTTCGCCGACGGCGTCGGTCTGAACCAGGCCAACAGGATCTGGTCGGACGAGCGGACGCTGGCCGCGTCCGCGAACGAGGACCTGGACCTGGCGGGCACGCTGACGGACCCGTTCGGCGTGGCGATCACGTTGGCCCGGGTGAAGGCGCTGTTCGTGGCTGCGAGCGCGGCCAACGCCAACAACGTGGTGATCGGCGCAGCCGCGAGCAACGCCTTCGTCGGCCCGTTTGGGGCGGCGACGCACACGCTCGCGGTCCGGCCGGGCGGTCTGCTGGCGCTGACGGCGCCGGACGCCACCGGCTACGCGGTCACCGCCGGCACCGGCGACTTGCTGCGGGTCGCGAACTCGGGCGCCGGCAGCAGCGTGACCTACCAGATCGTCGTCATCGGCGCGGCCTCGTAAGGAGATGTGATGGCTGAGCTGGAGATGGTGTCCATCCGACACCCCCGAATCGACGACGGCCACCGGGTGATCGAGGTGCCCGTGTCGGCGTGGCCGCACCACCAGCGCGCCGGGTGGGAACTCGTCGCCCCGCCGGACCGGCAGGCCCAGGTGGCCGCCGCACTGGTGGAGACCGGCCTCACCGCCGAGGAGGCGGAGCGCGTGGCCGCTGCGGCGGTCCCCGCGGATCCGCCCGATCCGGCAGACGAGCCGACCGGTGGTTCGTCGCCGGCGGACACGGATAACGACCAGTCGCCGCGGCGTCGGCGCGCAACCCCCAAGGACGGTGAGTAATGCCTGCCACGCCGATCGCGGCTGTCACCCGGTACTACCCCAAGGGCAACCTGAAGTGGATCTTCTGCCCGAACGTGGCGAACAAGAACGCCATCACCCGGGCGGAGATCAACGCCGGTACGGACATCTCCAAGCAAGTCGCCTCCTGGGATGGGTGGACCACCACCTCGAACTTCGTGGCGACCCCGGATGTGAACAGCCGGTTCACCGGCAAGATCCCCGGCAGTATCGACGCCGAGGACTCCACGCTGACGATCTACCTCGACCCGTCCGGCAACGACGCGCGCACTCTCATGCCGCGCGACACCACCGGGTGCATGGTCCGCATGGACGCCGGCGATGTGCCCGGACGCAAGTGCGACGTGTTCCCCATCGCGGTCGGCTCCGTGGGCAAGCCGTTTGAGGACGACGAGGCCGTCAAGGCCGTGTTCTCGTTCGCCATCACCGACGAGCCCGGCGAGAACGTCATCATCCCGGCCTGACGCCTTCCCTCGGCCCGGCCAGGCATCCATCACGAAGCGCGAGAGCGAGACACCCATGCTGATCAGCAAGGACGTGCTGTTCCAGGTGACGGCGGACCTCCCGTGGGAGGACGTGCAGATCCGCAAGCCGCCGAACAACGAGGTCGTCGGGACGATCCGGTTGCGCGGTCTCACCGGCGACGAGGTCAACGAGTGGCAGGACGCCGCCGTGCACGTCAAGGGCAAGACACGGCGGCAGTCCAAGCACGCGATGGCGCTGCTCATCGTCGCCTCGGCGATCAACGAGGACGGCAGCGAGTTCTTCGACCGGCGCGACGTGCTGAAGGTCGGCCAGATGCCCGGGTACGTCCTCATGCAGCTGACCGAGGTGGCGCTGAAGCTGTCGGGTCTGGGTGACGACGAGGACGTCCGGGAGCTGGTCGAGGGTTTCGACGACGGCCCGAGCGACTCGGATATTTCCGGCTAGCGCTCGCCTTCGGCATGCCCGTCGCTGAGCTGCTCAAGCGCGTGTCGGCGCTGGAGCTGGCCGAGTGGCGGGCGTTCGAGGAGATCTACGGGCCCATCGGTGTGGAGGCGCGGCTCGACCGGACGGCGGCGGTGATCGCGCAGCAGGTGGCCAACTCGTTCCGGCCGCCGAAGACGAAACCGGCACCGCTGAGCGACTTCATGCCGCGCTGGGACGCCCGGCTGGTCGAGGGCTACGGCGAGGACGAGGAGGTGGACGCCGATGGCGGGGGTGCTGCGTAACCTGCGGATCGTCCTCGGCGTCGACTTCAACGAGTCCGGGCTGAAGAAGGCCGACCGTGCGCTGCAGCAGCTCGACAAGCGGCTCGGGGTGATCGGGCGGCGCGCCGCCACGGGTGCCGGGCTGGCGGCTCTGGCGGGCAGCGCCGTGGCGTTGACGGGGGCGCTGCTGCCCGCGGTCGGCGCGGTGGCGGCCATGCCGGGGGCGCTGGCGGCCGCCAAAACGGCCACGGCCACGCTCAAGGTGGGTCTGATCGGCATGGGCGACGCCATGAGCGCCGTTGCCGGGGGAGACGCTCAGGCGCTGGAGGAGGCGCTGAGCAAGCTGTCTCCGTCGGCGCGGGCCGTCGTGAAGGAAGCCGACCGGCTGTTCGGATCCTTCAAGGCCGTCCAGGAGCAGGTGCAAAGCCGCATGTTCCGGGGCCTGGCCCGCGAGATGGAGCCGGTGGCCGCGAATCTCCTCCCCGGGATCAGGAAGGGCATGCTCGGCGTTGCCTCCGGGTTCAACTTGGGGGCGCGGGAGGCGTTGAAGTTCGGCCAGACGCCCATGGCCAAGGGCGCGGTCAACGCCACGTTCTCGTCCACGTCGCGCATCATGGCCAACCTCGCCAGCGCGGTGCGACCCGCCCTGGCCGGGATCTCGCAGTTGACGGTCAAGAGCCTGCCGTTGGCCGAGCGGATGGCGTCGTGGGGCGTCAACGGGATCAAGGCCGCTGGCGCTTTTCTGGCGAGCGAGCGGGGCGCCGCCGTGCTGGAGCGCACCGTGGACCGGGCCGGCGACACCCTCGCCCAGCTGGGACGAATCGGCCTCAACATCGGGCGCACCGTGGTGTCCGTGTTCGGCCAGATGGACGCTTCCGGCGACGGGGTGCTCGACACCATCGAGCGGCTGACGGCGCAAGCTGCGGCCTGGGTGCGCTCGGCGGAGGGCCAGCGGCAGATCGCGGATACGTTCCGGCTGCTGCGTGACGTGGCGGCCGACGTGGCGGATGTCCTGCCGCTCGTGGCCGGCCCGCTCGGTGTGGTCGCACGCCTGCTCACCTCGCTGCCGGAGCCGCTGCGGGGGGTGGTCACGCAGGGCCTCGCCCTCGCCCTGGTGATCGGCCCGCTCGCGGGCAAGTTCGGCGGGCTCGTCTCGGGCGTGCTGCACATGGTCTCGGCGGTGAAGGGTGCCGACGGCCCGATCGGCCGTCTCCGTGACCGGCTGACCGGTGTGGGCGATGGCGTGGGGAAGGCCCGCGGTGCGCTCGCCGGCGCCGCCGGGGTGCTGGGAGGGCCGTGGGGCATCGCCCTGGCCGCCGGCATCGGCGCCATCGCGGTCTTCGCGCAGCGCCAGGCCGAGGCCGACCAGCGGGTGAAGGACCTCACCGAGACGCTCGACAAGCAGTCCGGCGCGATCACCGCCGACACCCGGGCGATGGTGGTGCAGCGCCTGGAGCAGGAGGGCCTGCTGCGGGTGGCCCAGCAGCTCGGGCTGAACCTCGGCACGGTCACCGACGCCGCGCTCGGCAACAAGACCGCCCTGGGCCAGGTGAACAGCGCGCTCGACGCGTACGGGAACCGACTGCGAGAGGCCGCCGCGAGCGAGCAGGTCGCCGGCGCGGGAACCGACGAGCTGTCGCGGGGCGCCACCCGACTGGGGATCGCGCTGCGCGGCCAGAACAGCGAGCTTGGTCAGGCGGTCGCGTCCGCGCACCGCACCAGCCAGGCCATGGGCAGGACCGCATCGGCAGCCACCCCCGCCGCCGACGGCATCCGGGACATGGGGGCGGCGGCCTCGTCGACGAGCGGCCGGATGCAGACCCTGGTGGCGCAGCTGGTCAGGTTCAACAGCCTCACGGGCGATGCGGACCTGGCGGCGCTCGGCGCCCGCGACAGCATCGACGAGCTGTCCGGCGCGATCAAGCGGGGCACCCTGCGGATCAACGAGCGCACGGGCCGGATCGACATCAACACCAAGGCCAGCCGCGAGAACACCCGCCGCATCATCGACGCGATCCGGGCCGCCGCCGACCACGCCGACAAGCTGGTCAAGGAAGGCAAGAGCACGGACGTGGCGAACGCCGCGTTCAAGCGGCACATGGACCGGCTGACGGGCGTGCTGCAGAAGGCCGGGCTGTCCAGGCAGGCGATTGACGCGCTGGTGCGCCGCTATGTGACGATGCCCGGCCAGATCAACGCCGCCACCAACCGGATCAGGGACCGGAAGGTCCGCATCGAGGTGCGCGCCGGCGGCGAGCTGATCGGCTACAAGGTCCAGGGTGGCACGCTGCTCAAGGCGTCCGGCGGCATCCTGCCTGGCTGGTCACCCGGCCGGGACATCCACATGTTCACCTCGCCGACGGGCGGCGTGCTCGGCCTGTCCGGTGGCGAGGCCGTCATGCGGCCGGAGTGGACGCGCGCTGTCGGCCCGGCCTACATCGACCGGATGAACGCGGTCGCCCGCCGCGGCGGCGTCTCGGCGGTGGCCCGCGAGATGGGCGTCGAGCGGCGGTGGCTGACCGGCCCCGACGCGCTCGGCGGCGAGGGCGCGTTCTTCGCCGACGGCGGCGTCATCGTCAAGGGCTCGGTCGGCGGCGTGTCGTCGGTGCAGAAGATGGCCAACCGGGCGAACGCGCTGTACGGGATCTGGGCCCGGAACATGGGGACCGGCATCTCCAAGGCGCTGTCGAAGCTGCTGCTCGGCGGGCCGGGCGTGCAGAAGGCGCTGGCGTGGGCGCGACGGCAGAACGGCAAGCCGTACGTGTGGGGCGGCGTCGGCCCGGGCGGATACGACTGCAGCGGGTTCATGGGCGCCATCCTGAACGTCATCAAGGGCCGCAACCCCTACCAGCGCATGTTCACCACCTGGAGCTTCGGCGCCAACGGCGGGCCGGGCGGGTTCGTCCGCAACCGCAAGTCCGGGTTCATGGTGGGTGTCAGCGACGCCGGGGTCGGGCACATGGCCGGCACGCTGGGCAAGGTCAACGTCGAGTCCCGCGGGAGCCGTGGCGTGGTCGTCGGATCCGGGGCGCGCGGCTACAACAACGGGTTGTTCTCCCGCCGGTACGGCTTGAAGTTCGACCAGGGCGGCATCCTGCCGCCTGGCTGGACGGCCGCCTTCAACGGCACCCGAGAGCCCGAGTACGTGTTCACGCAGCGGCAGATGGAGCAGGGCGGCGGCGGACGGCCTGTGGAGATCCACAACCACTTCCACATCCCGCCGCACCCGAACCGGTACGAGATCGGCAAGGAGATCTACGAGGCGCTGGGGCCGTACATGGAGCGCTCGCGCAGGAAGCTTCCGGCCTGATGCCCGCCCCCACCTATCCGACGATCATCGCGGAGGTGGATTTCGCGCTGACCGGCGCGTGGACCGACATCTCCCCGTGGCTGCGCAACGTCACGATCAAGCGCGGCTCGTCGCGGGTGGAGTCGCCCATCCTGCGCTACGACACCGGCACCGCGACGCTCGTGCTCGACAACCGGGACCGGCGCTTCGACCCGACCCACCTGTCCGGGCCGTACGTGACCGGCGGATCCGCCGACTCCGGGATCAAGCAGCTGGCGTGCAGCGTGAGCTGCGACTTCGGGCAGGGCTGGACCGTCGACGTCAAGTCGGCGCCGGGCCAGCAGGCCAGCGTGGTCAACGCCTCGTCGAAGGCCAGCGGCACGACCGGGGCGTTCTCCGCGCCGAAGCCGTCCGGGGCCGCCGCCGGCCATCGGCTGATCGTCTTCCACTTCTCCGACGTCGGCAGCCTGTCGGACATGGGCACCCCGACCGGCGGCGCGGCGTGGGGCAGCCCGATCGCCACCCGCACCGAGGGGCAGGACACCGTCCACTGCAAGGTGTGGGCCAAGACGCTCGGCGTCAGCGAGCCCAGCTCGTACGGGTTCACGCAGAACAGCGGCGCGGACGGGGTCGTCATCATGGTCGCCGTCCGCAACTGGGACACCTCCTCCACCGAGGTGGTGGCCAGCATGTCCAACCCCGAGGCGGCGGTGATGAGCACGCCGGCCACCGTGCCGCACGCCTCCAACGACCTGGAGATCCGCGCGGCCGGCGGATCGTGGGGGTCGATCGCCGGGGCCACGTGGACGCCGCCGCAGGAGGACGGCTGGGCCGAGTGGGCGGACCTGCAGTCGCAGCAGTACACGACGGCCAGCCTCGCTGTGAAGGCGTTGACGTTCGTCGGTGGCGGCACCCGGACCCGGGTGCGGCCGATGCGACCGGTGCGGATCCGCGCCAGCTTTCCGTTCACCGCCACCACCAACCTGATCCAGAACCCGTCGTTCGAGAAGGACCTGACCGGGTGGGCCGCGTCGGCCAACACCGCGATCAGCCGCGTGCCGGACGTGTCCCGGTTCGGCGGCTACGCGCTGGAGGTGCGGCGCCTGGCCAGCAACCCGCCGTTCAACCTGTACGGGCCGAAGGCGACCGGCGTGGCCGGGGGCGCGGTCGCGGGGGAGACGGTCACCTTGTCGGCGCACGTCTACATCCCCGCCGCCTCGTTCCCGAAGATCACCGGGATCATGTTGGGCGCGGCCGGCAGCGACTTCCAGTTCGTCAACACGGCAGGGCTGACCGCCGACTCCTGGTACCGCATCACCCGCACCGTCACGCTGACCGGCACCCTGGACGACGTCGAGGTGCAGTTCTGGACGGACAACAACCATGCCGACGGCCAGATCGTCGCCTACGTCGACGCCGTGCAGGCCGAGGAGAAGCCCGCAGCCACCCCCTACTGTGACGGTTCGCAGCCTGCCTGCTCGTGGACCGGGACCGCCCACAACTCCTCCAGCACCCGGTCGAGCTCGTTCACCTTCGACCTGTTCACCGGGTTCGTCGACGACTGGCTGGTGGACTGGGCCGGCTCCTACGACTCCGAGGTGACGGTGCCGTGCACCGACGCCCTCGGCGTGATCGCTGACTACGACCGGGCGCCGGGCGCCGCCGTGGGCGCGGGCGAGGACTCCGGTGCTCGCGTCAACCGGATCCTCGACTCGATCGGCTGGCCGGCCGCCGACCGGCAGATCGCGGTAGGCAACTCGACGGTGCAGGCCACCACGTTGGACGGCAACGCCCTGTCGGAGCTGCAGGTCACCGCCGACACCGAGATCGGCGAGCTGTACCAGGACGCCTCCGGCCGGGTGGTGTTCCGCAACCGGCAGGCGATCCTGACCGACGAGCGGTCCATCACGCCGCAGGCCCGCTTCGGGGCGGGCGGCGCGGCCAAGGGGCGCCTGCCGTACCACGACGTCGGCATCTCCTACGACCGGCAGCAGATGGCGAACCTGGTGCGCATCACCCGGGTGGGCGGGGCGGCCGCGCAGGTCGCCAGCGACGAAGACAGCCGGGCCGAGTACCGCACGAAGACCTACGAACGCGAAGACCTGGTCATGCAGTCGGACGCGGAGGCGCTGTCCGCGGCCCAGTGGATCCTGTCCGTCAGCCGGGAGCCCGAGCTGCGGTTCAACACCCTCGTCATCCGCGCCGAGCGTGACCCGCTCGCGCTGTTCCCGCAGGTCCTCGCCCGGGAGATCGGTGACCGGATCGTTGTCGAGCGGCTGCCCGTCGGCGGCGGCGAGACCGTTGTGCGGGAGGTGTTCGTGCGCGGCGTCGAGCACGAGATCCGCGGGCTGGCGACGAACGAACCGCGGTGGGAAACCTCGTGGGTGCTGCAGGCCGCGGCCAAGGCCGGCAACTTCTGGACGCTCGGCCACCCGCAGCTCGGCCGGGTCGACTCCAACGCGCTGGTGTACTGATGGCGTTCAAGACGTGGGGCTTCGACGAGGTCGCCTACGCGGCCGACATGAACCGGTACTGGGTGCAGGGCCTGCACGTGTTCAAGCCGGCCGACGAGACCGTCACCAACAGCATCACGGTGCAGGCCGACGACCACCTGATCCTGCCGCTGGCCGCCAACACCGACTACTGGATGGAGTGCCTGGTCATCTACAACGCGCCCACCGCGAACGACATGCAGCTCGGGTGGACGGCGCCCGCGGGCGCGACGATGGAGTGGTCGAACAACGGGATTGCGCTCGCCGCGGCGGACGCGGTGGACCGCATTTCCCGCACGGCGCTCGGCGTGAGCAGTGTGGCCACGATCGGCGGCTCTGGCGGGGACGCGATCTGCGCGATGAAGGGTCTGCTGCGGGTTGGCGGCACTGCGGGGAACCTGCAGATGCGCTTCGCGCAGGCCACTGCGGGGGCGGGCACCTCGGTCGTCATCAAGGCCGGATCCATGCTGATGCTCACCAGACTGAAGGCATAGCCATGCCGATCAAGAATTTCGTCGTCGGCTCGCCGCCCACGTCGGCGGACATCAACCGGTACTTCCAGCAGCGGGCCCACGTCATTAAGCCGGCCGACGAGTCCATCACCTCCAGCATCACGCTGCAGAACGACGACCACTTGGTGCTGTCGGTGTCGGCGAACACCGCCTACTGGGTGGAGGCGTTCATCCGCTACGACGGCGCCACCACCGGTGACCTGCGGATCGGATGGTCCATCCCGTCCGGGGCGACGCTGGAGTGGACGTCCAACGGCCTGGCCGACACCGCCACGAGCACGGCCGACGACCTGTGGCGGCGCCGGCGCAGCGCCACCCAGGACGAGATCTGCGGCGCGGTGGGCGCCGGCACCGACCTGCTCGCGCTCCCGGAGGGTCTGCTTCGGGTCGGCGCGACCGCCGGCCAGATCCGGCTGCGCTGGGCGCAGGGCACCAGCTCGGCGACCGCGACCCGGGTGTTCCAGCGCTCCATGCTGATGATCTCGCGGATGGTGCCATAGATGCCGATTAAAGACTGGGTGGACGGCGAACGCCCGCCCGCCAGCGACCTGAACCGCTACCCGCTGCAGCAGGTCCACGTCATCAAGACGGCTGACCAGACGAACAACACCACGACCCTGGCCGACGACAACCACCTGTCCATCCCGGTCGAGGCGGGCACGGACTACTGGATCCAGCTCATGCTCATCTACGAGGCGGACGACCGCGACGACCTGAAGATCTCCTTCTCGGCTCCGTCCGGCGCCACGTTCGACTGGATGTCCGACAGCCTCAGCTCCAACATCACGGCCAGCAACGGCACCGTGTCCCGCACCCTGCAAGGGCTCGGCAACACGCCCGCGCCGGGCGGCGTCGGGCAGGGCACCCTGACTCGGGTGGTGGCGCTGCCGCGCGGCGTGCTGCGCGTCGCCGCCACGGCGGGCACGTTCCGGCTGCGCTGGGCGAAGCTGGCCACCACCGCAGGCGTGGCCACCACCATCTACGCCGGCTCGCTGCTGCGGGCCCGGCGCCTGACCACGTAGGAGACGCGCGTGGACAAACGCCCCTACGAGCCCGGCACCCCGGACGAGGTGATCGCCAACATGCTGCGAGTCGCCCGGCAGAAGGGCCGGATCCGGAAGCTGTTCGGCCGCCGCGGCGGACTCGACCTCGACCGACTGGAGGATGTGCAGCGCGCCGCCGAGGAGCTTGCCGCCTCCGGCTCCGTCGTCGGCCAGGTGCTCAAGGTCGGCTTCTCCGCGACCACGCCGCACGAGGACGCCACCGAGCAGGCGGTGCGCGCGGCCCGCGAGTACGGCACGCCCATCACCGCCGAGGTGGTGGAGACCGACGAGCACCGCGCCGCCGGCGAGTTCCTGGTGAAGGTCCTCGTGGTCGACGTCGACCCCCGGCAGCGGCCGTCCTCCCAGCGCCCCGGCCGCGTGACCTGAGCGGCTCCACGATCGTGCCGCCCGTGCGGGTCTGCGCTTCGCCCGAAGGGAGCGCGGGCGGCACCCCCTACACGCGAGGAGCGTTGTGTGCCCGATTCGCCGACGCCGTGGGAGCTGCACCGCAGCATGGAGGCTCTTCGCAGGAGCCTGGAGAGCGGGTTCGCCAACCTCAACAGCCGCTTGGACAGGGTGGTGCCGACCGACCTTTTTCACGCCTACCAGGCGGCCATCCAAAGGCAGTTCGACGACTTCAAGCAGGAGATCGCCGACCTCAAGGCTGAGCAGGACGAAGAGGTCACGAAGCTGCGGGCGGAGTGGGACGCCGACAAGAAGCAGAAGCTGGCCGACCGCAAGCTGCTGATCACGAGCGTCTTCACGTCACTGATCGCCCCGTTCGTGCTGCTCCTGCTTGGGCTGTGGCTGACCGCGAGGGGTGGGACGTGATGGGCCGCCACTCCGACGGGTTCGACCCTGTGCCGCTGGGCCCCGTTCCAGACGTCGACGAGGAAGAGCAGCAAGAAGGCGCCCGCAGGGTGTGGCGGCTTCCGCTGCTCAGCGCGCTGCTGTTCACCGTGCTGTTGGCGGCCTTCATGTGGTTGAGCCTCGACGTGCGCGCCCAGCTCAACAAGGTCGAACGCGACAGGGAGATCCTGGCCGAGCAGGTGGAGCGCCTCGGTGGCGTCCCGCTCGTCTCGCCGACGCCGGCCGCGCGCGGGGAGCCTGGAGAGCCCGGCCCCGCGGGGCCCCGCGGACTCCCAGGACCGACGGGACCGCCAGGACCTTCAGGGCGCGCCGGGCCGGCGGGCGAACCAGGCCTTCGCGGATCCCAGGGCCCCGCTGGACCGTCAGGCCCTCCCGGGCCCCCAGGCCAGCCAGGCGAACGCGGAGCTCAGGGCCCGCAGGGCGAGCCTGGGCCGCGCGGCGATCGCGGCGAGCCGGGGCCGCCGCCGAGCTCGCTCACGTGGACATGGCTCGGCACCACCTACACCTGCCGGCCAGCAGAGCCGGGATCGAGCGACTACCGATGCGAATCGACCAGCTAGGAGCGTGACGTGGGCGACTACGTGTGCAGCCTGAAGGCTGACGCCCAGACCATCCCCCGAACCGGGGACGACTACTACATCGTGCGCTTCCCGTACGGCAGCGAAAGCTACGACGAACACGGCATGCACAACCCGGCCCAGCCGGACGGCGTCACCTCCGCCTACCCGGACCCGCGGTCGGGCCTGATCTGGCCGCAGCACGACGCCTGGGCGCAGGTGTACGCGCTCATGTACTGGGATCCGGGCGACTACACGGAGCTCAGGGACCGGTTCGTGCGTGACCCGCTCGGGCTGTCCACGGGCTACGACTCGACGTGCACGGAGGATCGTGCGCTGACGCCGGGCGGCCAGTACATCGCCAAGAGCTGGGCGATGTTCGTGCACCCGCAGACGCCGCTCGCACTGATGGTCAAGCACAACGCGTCCGGCCCCGTCAGGCTCTCGCTCGCCGAGTTCAAGATCGCCTACTACCACGTGTGAGGTGTCCCTATGCCGTGGCTGACTCAGCTGGCAGACGTCGCCCGCCGCACCGGCTACCCGGTGACCGAGGTGTCCGGGTGGCGGGACCGCGGGCACGGCCTACAGCCGGCCGTGCGCGGGATCGTCTGCCACCACACCGCGGGCCCGGCCGCCGGCGGCGACTACCCGTCCCTCACAGTGGTGCGGTCCGGCCGACCCGGGCTGGACGGGCCGCTCAGCCACTTCGGACTCGGCCGGTCAGGCCGCATCTACGTGGTCGCCGCCGGGCGGTGCTGGCACAACGCGCCGTCGACGTCGACGAACCACACCAACAGCGCGTCGATCGGCATCGAGGCCGAGAACGACGGCAAGCAGCCGTGGCCAGAGGCGCAGGTCGACGCCTACAAGCGGCTCTGCGCGGAACTGTGCAAGGAGTTCGGGCTGCCGGCCAGCGCGGTGAAGGCGCACCGCGAGGTCAACCGGAGCAAGCCGGACCCGCACTCGATCGACATGGATGACTTCCGGGCCGACGTGGCCGCGCTCGTCAAGGGCGGCGTGGTGTCGCGCCCATCAACACCGCGCCCGTCTTGGACGGAGGAGATCGTGAAGGACCTGCCGCTGATCCGGCCCGACGACGACAACTACGACGTCAAAACTGCCCGGGGCTGCCTGTTCGTCCGGGGCCGTGTGCCGGCTGCCCTGTACGCCACGGTGGGCCTCGAATCGTGGCTCAACCGGACCAAGGCCGACCCCGAGTTCGTCGAGGTCGTGAAGGCGTTCCAGCACGTCGAGGGACTCGACGCCGACGGCTACGTGGGCCCGAAGACCTGGCCGGCGCTGCTGCGCGTGGCGTAGCTGCGACATCCCTGTTCTCCGTCCCCGGCGTGCGGGGGCGGTCCGCTCCCTGAAGGAGGGGCACCATGAGAATCTTCGGACGCGAGCCTGTGGTGTGGCTCGGCGCTATCTCGGCGATCCTCGCCGTCCTCGTCACGATGCCTGCCGTCGGCCTGACTGAGGAGGCCGCTGGCTGGATCATGGTCATCGTCTCCGGCGTGTTCGCCGCCATCGAGGCTGCCATGACCCGGCCGTTTGTCGTCCCCGCGCTCACCGGCGCGATCCGCACCATCCTCATCGGCGCCATGTTCTTCGGTCTGCCGATCTCGGAGGAGACGGCCGGCATGCTGGTTGGCGCGCTGAACGCCGTGCTGATGCTGGTGCTGGCGAACAGCGTCACCCCGGCCGCCGACCCGGCACCTGGGTTCGTGCGCGCCGCTGTCGGCTCGCCGGAGACGGCGAAGCGGGCGGGCGGCTACCACCCGGGCGTGCACGGCGACCGGCCCCTGTAGCCCCTGGAGTCCCGGGCGGCCGGCCCCCGCCAACCTGACGGCCGCCTCGCGGACGTACGAGACCCCCGCACCCTTCAGAGGGTGCGGGGGTCTTTCGCGTGCTCACTCGTGGTCGCGACGCTCCCGGTACATGCGCCGGACGCGCTCGCGGACCTCGTCGGGAACGGGCTCGCCTTCGGCGAGCTGGTAGCGCAGCCGCTCGGTGGGAGTCATCTCCTGCCAGACGGCGGCAAGGCCCGGGTCTTCGCTGGGCAGCGTGTGCTCGTCGCTCATGAGGCAATCATGGACGGGCGGAAAGATCGCCCGCCGCGTGTTGCGGCATCGGGATCACCTCAACGAGGTCACCGAGGTCGACCCACTCGGCAACCTCCCGGACGGAAGTCGCGTAGGCCAGCACGCTGTCGCCGTATGGGCCGCGCTGGACAACGCGCAGCAGCTGCCGTGGGCCCCAGCCGCGGTCAAGCAGAATCGGTTCCACCTCGATCCCGCCAGGGCCGTACCACCTGCTCACCGCGCCAGGCTACGCCAGCGCGGCTACTCGTCCTTCGGCCAGGACTCCTGGGGTGCCACGTAAGTCCCGCGGCCCTGGATCGTCACGACCCAACCCTCCTCGCCGAGTGCCGCCATCGCGCGGCGTACAGTGCCGCGGCTCACGTCGTACTCGTTCTGAAGCGCGGACTCGGAGGGTACGAGCTGGCGCGGCTGGAGGTCGCCGGCCTGGATCTGTTCGCGCACGATCGCGGCGAGTTGCTCCCAGAGCGGTGTGGGGTCGAGGGGGTCGATCGCCATAACGCCATACGTTACGGACAGTTCTAACGGACTATTCGAGCAGCCCGTATTGCACGGACTGTACGAGCTGTACGAGCTAGACGTACAGTCGCCGTGTGGCAGGCCAGCGCGTCCCATACGTCATCGCCGTCGAGGGTGAAGCGGTCCGCCACGACCGGCTCCGCTTCGCCCACCACCCCGAAGCTGGCGGACTCCGCCTCACCTACCCCGACCCGGACCCCCGCGACTGGGACCTCGGCGTCCTCCGCGCCCGTCAGGGAGCCCGCACCGGCCGCCCCAACTACCGGCGGATGCACGTGTGGAGGCAGTGGCGGTGCATGCTCCACCAGCGCTGCCAGAACTGCGGCGGCAGCGCGGTCGACCCGGCGACCGGCCGCATCTGGTGGCTACTCGCCAACGAGTCCGGAGACGACGCCTCGGAGGGGTGGGCGAGCGCGCCCCCGATCTGCCGCCCGTGCATCCCGGCCGCTATCGCGTTGTGCCCGCACCTGCGCCGGTACGCCGCCCTCTACTCGGTCGGAGGCAGTGAGCCGTTCGCCGTGCTCGCCCACCTGTTCCGGCCAGGGCTGGCCGGGCGGGCGATCGTGACCGAGGAGAAGGTGATGGTCGGGTTGGACGAGTTCAGCCGCCTGGAGCGGGCGCTCGCGCTGGAGCTGCGGGTGAGGCTGTGGGATGCGCAGCGCGCCCCGATCCCGTGAGCTGCTTGGTGGGTAGGCTGACGTGCGTGAGCCCCGGGCCGTGGGGAAGCGGCCCGGGGCTCTCGCACGCGATGGCATACCGCTACCAGCCGCGGATGCCCTTCGTCTTGTGCCGAACCACCCGCTGCTGGGCGTGCGCCTTGGCATCCTCAGCGGTCACCTCGGAGCCGTAAGCGGTGCCTTCATAGGGCTCGGGTCGGTCGCAGCCGGGGTACATGACGACGTAGCCGTCCCCGTCGTGGGTGGGGTCTTGGACGGTGGCCTGGCAGTCAGGGTGTTGCTTGCGGCGGAACCTGCTCATTTCCCGACCCTTCGATCGTCGTCGAACATCGCTCTCCTTCAGGGACGGACCCGAGTCCACATCACGTTGTCGCTGGTGAACGGGAGGTCGTCGTAGAACGCCTCGTCCTCCGGAGAGGCCTCGACTTCGATCGGTTCGCCGTTCTTGGGGCAGATAGTGATCTTCGCCATGCTGGAATCTCTCTTCTGGATGGGGTGAGTTGGTCAGCCGAGCAGCTCGGCCAGCATCTCCTCGTGCGCGGCGAACACCCGCTCGCCGAAGGTGTCCCGCAGAGACTCCGCTAGGACGGCGTAGGAGTCGGCGCGCACCCACGCGGCGTGCTTGGCGTCGTCCGCGCCGGCCACGGCTGGGAAGGGCGCGCCGGGCGGGAGGGGGCCCAGGTCGATGAGGACAGGCAGCGTGGACATCCACGCCTCGTCGCTCGCGCGGGGGTCGTCCACGACGCGCGCTGGCAGCGCCCGCCAGGCGCCGGAGGCGAGCACGTCCGTGAGGTCGAGGCAGGTCTCCTCCATGCACTCGCGGAAGGCGGCGTGCACTGGGTCCTCGTCGGGCTCGACGCAGCCGCCGGGCACCGCGCCGCCATACCCGTCGCCGCGCACGATCATCAGGAGATAGCGGACTCCGTCCCGCCAGACGGTGACGATGGCGTCGGCGGCGGCCTGCTCGCCCCACCGGCCCAGCTCGTTCCGGCCGCGCTCGATCCCGGTCGGCGCACCTGGTTTGCGCGGCCGTCCTTCGACGACCTTGTATGGGACGAGGGCACGGGCCTGCCGCCCTGCCCAGTCGATGTTGGCGGGGTTGGTTTCGGGGTCGGCCCACCCCTCGCGGACGCCTTTCGTCAGCACGTCGGGATGCGTGTACGTGCGCATGTGGCCAGTCCTCACATCTGGATGTTGATGTTGCCGACGATGGTGTCGGCCTGGACGCCGACGCGGGCGTTGCCGCCCCGCATGTTGACGGTCCGCCCCTTGCCGGTTCGGCCCTTGGCCGGCGTCTCAGGGGTGGTGTCCGCCTGTGCCTCGTCGTCGCTGGGCGGGACGATGCGGCCGGCCTGGACGGGGGTGTAGCCGCTGCTCGCGATGTTCTTCTTGCGCATGCTGGTGTGTCCTTCCGTGGCGGGGTTGGGAGGGGCCCCGGCCGCGCGGTGCGGCCGGGGCGGCGGCATGGTTAGGCGGCAGCGGACGAAGGGGACCCCTGCGCCCGTGCCCTGCCGTGGACCGCGCTCTTGAAGCCGTCGTAGGCGGTGAACTTCGCACCCCACGACTCGTCGATCTGGATCGACTCGCCGGTCTGCGGATTGCGGCCCGGCCGGGCAGCACGGTAGCTCCGCTCGAACGCGCCGAAGTCCCTGATGGCGACCTTGCCGCCATCGGCGACCGTGTCACGGATGACGCCGGTGATGCCGTCCAGGATGGCGGTCACGGCCGTCGTGCTCTCGCCGGTCTGCTCGGCCACGGCGGCGATGAGCTCCTGCTTGTTCATGCTGATCTCCTTGCGGTGGTTGTTGGGAGCGGACGCTCCAGGCACACGGCCGGCCGAGCGGGACGGCCGTGCACCCGCAACGTCAGACCCGCCCTTCCTCAACGTGGTCAACCTCGTTGGGAGGGATGGTGTGGTCGATCGGCATCACGCCGACCATCCACCCGTGGTGGTAGAGGTCGCTGCACAGCCGCTGCGCCTCCATCGCTTCTGTGGTGTCTTGCGTCATCAGACGGCGGGTCTCGGGCCCGATCTCGACGAACAGCGGCTTGTGCGACGTGCGGCGGCGGGTCATCTCCTCCTGGGCGGCGCGGAACACGGCCACGACGGTCTGAGCGGGAGTCAGGCCGTCGGGGATCGACTGGCCCGTGATGTCCGCCAGGCGGGCAACGTCCGCGGGATCCGTGGGGTCGATGTCGTCGCTCGGCAGGAGGTCGAGAGCATTGACGTTGTCGGTGGTGGTCACGCCGTGGTTGACGCCGTGGTGGAACGGACACGCACCGTGCGGCCATCTCGGCCATAGCTCGTGCGCGGCCACGCACGCCGTGCAGTTCTCCGAGTCGGCTTCGTTGACGTCGAGCAGGTCCAGGAGCAGGTCGAGGGAAGGCGTGGTCTGTGGCGCCTGCTCCATGTCGTGGGCTGCCGTCACAGCGACCGGTCCCGGGCGACGATCCGGCCCAGCATCGGCAGCTTCGCCTCCGCGTCCCGGATCCGCTTCTGGCTGGCCTCGTGACGGGGGTCGTCCTCGCTGTGCACGGTCTCCGAGTCCCGCAGCGCCGCGGTCAGCTCGTCGCGGTCGGCCTTGCTGCCGAGCAGCTTGCTCATGGTGTTCTCCTTCGGTGTGTTTGTTCAGCTGGCCATCACGGACACGCTGTGGCCGCCGCCGCAGGTGCCGGTGAATAGGCCCTTCATGTCGTCGCCGTAGGCGACGCCGGGCTCCCCGCAGTCGCAGGTGAACGCCATCGTGTAGGCGGGGCTGGAGTTGGTCTTGTAGACGGCGAACTTGGCCTTTGGCATCGCTGTGTCGTCCCTGGGAGATGGCGGAGCTGGCTGCTCCGGACACCGCGCCCGACCATGCGGGCGGGGATCCGCAACGTCAGCAGTCCGGTGCGGGACCCTCCTTGGCCCAGGTCGCGTCGATGCTGTGGCCCTGATCGCATCTCCCGCTGTAGGGCCCGTTCTTGTCGATGCTGGTCATAAATGCGTCCGCGCCGCAGCCTGCTATCGGGCAGGGCAGTGTGGCCCGAAAGGTGCCGTCGGCTCTCTCGGTCACCAGAAAGTTTCTGATCTTGCGACCACTCACGATGTGCCTCCTTGAGATGGGATCGGACACCCCGCCCGACCGTGCGGGCGGGGATCCGCAACGTCGGCGCTGCCGCTACTTGAGGAGGACGCTGCCGACGCCCTTGCACACGTCGCACTTCTTGCTGATGGGGTACAGAGGGTCGCGGCCTTTGCCCTCGCAGTTGCGGCACTCGACGACGTGGCCCTCGCACTTGTTCTGGTCACACATGGCGTTCTCCTTCGGGTCGTGGAGCTGGCTGCTCCGGACGCCCGCCACAGCGCTCGGCGGTGGCGGGCACCCGCATCAGCCAGACGAGCCTGCGGGCCGCTTGAGAACCAGGCACTCCTTCTTCCAGTCCACGGCGGCGAGCTCCCAGCCGTCCGGGCCTGCCTCGTCGAGCTCCTGCTGGAGCTTGCCGTTGAAGTAGCGGACCTCGTACTCCCACGCGCTCATGCGGCGTTCCCGGCGGCGATCGGCTGGCGCGGTACGTACTCGTTCTGCACCTCGGCGGCGTAGACCGCGCGCCGGCAATGGGCGCACCGGTACATGACCGGTCCCTCGTCCAGGACGGTGTGGCAGTGAGGGCAGTTGGGCTTCGGCATGATGGGTGTTACCTCTCTTCGGTTGAGGTGGTGGGCGCGCCCGGGTCGGGCGTTCTTGGCGGAGTGACCGCCCCGGAGCGCGCCCGTCCGGGTTATGGGCGGCCGATCGCGGCGACGCCGCGCTGCATCTCGGCGAGTTCCTCGTCCACGAGCGCGAGTAGGTCCTCGGCGGCGCGCAGACGGGTGGCGAGGTCGACGGCGTCGAGCTGCTGCTCGGTGGGGGCGGGCACGGCTACTTCCGTCCGTTGCCGTGGCAGGTGGGGCAGGTCGCCGCCAGGGCCAGGCCGTTGGCGGCCGGCGTGCCGGTGACCTGGCCGGAGCCGCCGCAGTCGGGGCAGGTGCTCTTCGACATGGGTCGTCCTTTCGTCCGTGTGGCGGGGTGGTTAGAAGAACCGGCTCGGCTTGCCTCCGTGGCGCTGGACCGCGTGCTCCATCTGCTTCTTGGCCTCCTTCTCGCCGACAGCGCGGACGAGGTCTGCCTGCGCCTTGCGCTGGTCGACCCTGCTCGCGTCCTTGCCGATCGCCTGGTCGGAGAGCGCGGCCAAGGCGTTCATGGCCTGGGACCGGTCCTTGTAGGCGGCGAGCAGTTCGGGGCTCATCCTGCTGCCGGCCCCGAGGCTGGCGAGCTTGTCGATCGCGTCTGACAGACCCATGGCGATGTTCCCTTCATGACTGATCAGGTGTGTGGGGAATGGTGGAGCGGGGTGCTCCGGGAGCCCTCCCGGCACGGCCGGGACAGCACCCGCAACCACCGCTTCGCGTACGGCGGGGAGGGAGGCGGGCAGAGCGCTGTGAAGCAGCTTTCTGGGGGAGTTTCAGGCCCTCGCGGAGGGCACCTCCCTGCCTCCCTGAGAGGGATTTCCGCTGGTCAAAGCCACGTTTCCAGGGAGGGAGGCGGTTAGGGAATTCTCCCTGCCTCCCTGCGAGACTCCCTGATCATCTCGGTCATCCAGCGCCGTCTTCGGACGCCGATTCCTCCCGATTTTCGAGAGCCCGGAGCACCCGCTCGCGGCCCACGACCATGCGTCCATCGGACTTGTAGGAGTCCGCCCCGGCCTCCTCCAAGACCTCCTTCAAATCGCCGGGAGTCCACCCGCGGTACCGGCCCGGGTTGCGCGCGGCCAGCCGCTGAAGGACCTCCTGCGTCAGCACCCGCGCCTCATCTCCCAACACCGCAGCGATGTCCAGCAGCGGATCCACCTGCGGCTCCTCGATCGACGCCCCGTCGAGCGTCGCCGTCCCGTTGCGCAGCGCCTTCGCACGGTCGGCGACCTCCGCCGCCTCCTGCTTGCCGATGAAGTGCGTGCGAATCGTGACGCTCGACTGGCCGGCCGGGAGCTTCGTGCCCGCCCCGTTCGTGACGACCGTCCCCTTGTCGAGGTCCTGCCGCAGCAGGTGAGGGGCAGCGCCGGCCTCCACAGCCTTCTCGCCGAGCGCCATCTTGGCCTGCGACTCGGTGCTCAGAACCAGCGCGGCGCGGATGTGCGCACCCTCGCGGACGAGAACAGGCAGGTTCTGGTCGGTCGGGTTCTGCGTGCCTTGCCACAGCACCACATCCACAGCCCGACCCTGGTTGTGAATCTTCCGGGTGGCGTTGAAGTACCTGGACGTAGCCTTGGTGCCGCCGTACGGGTTGTTGTCTTCGTCCTTCTCCGGGCACATGAACGCCACCTGCGCCTCATCCACGATCACGATGAGCGGGTCAAACTTGGCACCGACCGGCGCCTGAAGGCGGCGCTCCATCTCGGCGACAGCCCCCTCGACCATGCGAGTCGCGCGAGCCACATGCTCATCCGTCGGCCCCTCGATGAGCACCTCGGCCAGGCCGTCGAACATGCTCCAGTCGTTGTCGCCCTTCAGGTCCGCGATCCAGAACCGCACCCGCGGGTCGAACGCCAGCCACAGCGCGAGCGCCCGCAGGCTCGCGGTCTTGCCCTGGTTGGACAGGCCGGTGATGAGCAGCATCCGCTGGTGGAGGCTGATCCCGGTCGGCTCGCCGCGCAGGTTCTGACCCCACGGCGCCAGCCCCTTCACATAGTCGGCCTTCACCTCATCGCCGCTGACTAGCGGAGACGGCCCGATCGGCTCGTCCAGCGCGCCCGGGTCAGCGATCCACAGGCGCACCGTGCGCGCCTTCTTCGTGATCGAGATGAACACTTCGTGCTCGTGCCGCCCCATGTTCTCCGCGAGCTTGCGGCGCCGCTTCTGCACCTCGTCCGTCGAGGTGCCCGAAGGCAGCAGCACGTCGACCTCGACGCCGCAGCCCGCGATGCTGATCGGCCCGAGCATCGCGGCGCCGGCATCGCCCATCTCCTTGATGGCGCGGCGCAGCGGCGCGTACCCGATGTCGCGCAGCGCGGTGACCACGATCGACGGTGTGACCAGCACAGGCTCCGACATGCGGCCGCCAGCACTACGAGTAGCAGCCCGGTCCACCCAGGCCGGCGTCGCCCCGCTGCGCCTGCCCGCCCGATGGCCTGCCACGATGAGCCACACCGGCCATGTGACAGCGAACACCGACCAGGCCACCGACACGGCGCCGATCAGCCAGCGGATCACCCCGCCGAGCCACACCCACAGGTCCGCCCAGTCGCCGGCCCCGGTCATCCATACCACCGTGGCCACGATGACGAGCAGCATCAGGACACCCGCCACGCTCATGCCGGTGAACGCCCCCACCCGCAGCACCAGCAGGGGCATCTCCTTCAGCCGGTCACGGCGGTCACGCTTGGCTTCCCGCCGCTTGTCGAGCCAGAACGCCAGCTTCTCGTCATCGCCGAGCGCTCGCGCGGCGCGGATCTGTTCGCGGATGACCCCGTCGGTGAGGCCGCCGAGCATCCGGACGAGATAGGAATGCCAGCCAGTGAGGACGATCGCGCCGTGTGTGGCGAGGACGAGGGCCGTCTTCTGCGCGCCGGGCGAGGGGCGGATGACCATGACGCGGTCGACGACCGCTGACGGCAGCAGACGGGTCCGTTCGGGCTGGTCGTCGACGACTTCGCCCTCGTACACCACCGAGTCGACGTCGTGGTCGGGGCGCGGCTCCAGCTCGTCGTGGCGCTGCTCATCGTCGAGGGGCAGGTCGGGGGCGTCGTCGGCGCTACGACCAGTGATGAGCTCCAGGCGCGGCCGGTTCGGCGTGGTCATGCTGCACCTCCCACGGCGGGCAGGCCCGTTTCCATCAGCGCACTGGCCAAAGCTCCGACGAGGAGGACGACGCCACGGAACACCGCGGGGATAGCCCGTCCGCACATCTCGACGGCGGGAACGCACAGTCGGAAGGTGTCGACGACCACGAGGAGCGTGGTGACCAGAGCGATCCTGAGGGCGCCGAGCAGGCACCCGGTCCAGCCGGCCCGCCGAGCGCGGGCACGGTAGTCGGCGAGGCTACGGGTGTCGGTGGTGAGCGGGCGTAGGGACAGGAGTGCGAAGGAGAGGGCGACGATGGCGCCGATGAGGAGGTCGGACATCAGGCACCTCCAGCCATAATGAGTGCGGCGATGAAGAGGAACAGCAGGTGGAAGGACTGGTCGAGCGCGTACGCGCCGGACCCGAGGCCCTCGCCGAGCTTGTAGAAGTCGGCCTTGTCGAGCTGCTTGGCGAGGGCCTGGAGCGTGGATCGCCGGTCTGCCCAGTAGTGGCTGGTGGCGTCCAGGCCCAGGCCAGCGGCCATGTAGGCGGGGTGGATGTTCAGCCCCGTGACGGCCGTGACCGCGAGCAGCGCGGCCAGCTTGGTGATGGTGAGGCTGATGACGTGGCGGGCGCACCAGATCCGCCCGGCCGCGCCCGGGGCGCCCTTGCCGCACGCCTGGCGATGCGTCTGCACCCAGTGGTCGCCGAAGCTGTGGGCGGCGTACAGGGCCGCGAAGACGGCGGCGAACGCGGCGGCGCTCATCGGTCCTCACCGCCCGCCAGGTGGCCGTTGGCCATCCCGTTGACGGTCGCGGGAACCGGGGTGGTCGCGACCGGTCGCGGGTTCTCTTCGGGCGGGCTGGGGGTGCCGTTCTCGTCGAACGTCCAACCTTCTTCGATCATGATTCTGCGGCCCTCTCGGATGCGCTCAAGCGCCCAGGTCTCGGAGAAATCGGTCCAGTCGGCGAGCTCCCGCTTCGACGGCGGGTTGAGCTTCTTCGCGCGGCCGATGTAGAAGCGGACGGCCCTCTTGCGGTCCTGCTCAGTGGGTCTTTTGCGGTCGGCGACCGGTCGCGGGTCGGTCGCGACCACCCCCTCGTCGGCGACCACTTCGGCGACCGGATTCGCGACCGCTTCGGCGGTCGGCTCGCCGTCGTGGTCGGCGTTGGTGACCGGTCGCGAGGCCGGTCGCGACCACAGCGTGAACGGGGCGAACCGGGACGGGCTCTCGGCGACCGGTCGCGGCGACTCCGCTGCACTCTCGGTGTGGTCGGCCGCCGGTCGCGGACCGGTCGCGAGGGCGGTCGAGGACTGGTCGCGACCTGCGACCGGCAACGGGTAGATCTCGCTGCGAAGCGCAGTGTTCCGGTCGAGCGCGGCGGCCAGGATGAGCGCCTCGCTGTCGCGCATCAGTCCGGTGACGGCAGGGTGGTCCAGGCGCTCCCAAGGGGCCTGGCCGACCAGGTCGAGCAAGCGCGGGCCGCCGTACAGCGTGGAGAGCTGGTCCAGCAGCGCGCTCTGCGCCTTCCGGTCGCGGGCCAGGGCGGTGTGCTCCACGGCCTTCTCCAGCGCCCGGTCGAGTTTGCCTAGGGCCGCGGCGACCTTCTTCGGCTTGGCGCCGGCCTCTCGCAGGGCTCGGGCGCGCTTCGCGGCCAGCGCCACCTTGGTCAGGCGCCGGTGGGCGTCGACTTCGGAGGCGGTCCGGTCGGTGGCTTCTGCCAGCCCAAGCCGTACGAACAGCCGCTCCGGGGTGATGCGCCAGTGGATGCGGGAGCGGCCGGTGATGCGCTGCCGCTCGATCGCCATACCGCGCTCCCACAGCCAGGCGGCCACAAGCGGCGCGGCAAGCCGGAACAGGAACTCCGGAGGGGAAGCAGCTTCGAGGGAGGACAGGACGGCGGTCAGGCCGGTGAGGGCCCACACGGCCGTGCCGTCGATGCCGGCGGACGGGCGCACGAGCAGGTCCGTCTTTGCGCGCTCGGCGGAATCCCGCATGTTCCGGCGAGCTCTCACGGCGCTGGCGAGCATGCCGATCTCGATGAACGCGAACAGCGCGACACGGAGCGGCACGGGCAGGCCGGGGAACACGACCTCGAAGAAGTGCCACATGCCTTGCATGGAGACGCTGGTGGCGATGCCGGCGGCGAGGTAGGTGAGCAAGTCGGCACCTGGGGTGGCGGTGCGGGTGATCGCGCGCTTGATCTGCCAGAGCAGGAACAGCACGACCGTGGCCGCGACCGCAGCCCAGATGACATCTGGGATGGTGGCGAGCTTGGTTGTGAGCTGGTCGAGGTTCATGGCTCCGATTTCTGGTGTGTGGCGGTCTGGCGGCGGGTGAGCCGCCCCGAGTAGGAGGCGGGGCGGCAGGACTCGGCGTCAGCGGTTGTCGGCGTCGTCCCCGACGTCCCCATCACCGTCTTGGAGGGCTTCGGCCATGGCGGAGTCGAGCTGGTTGAGGGCTGCGAGCCGCTCAGCGAGCTCCTGCTCCTGCTCGGGGGTCACCGCTTGTCCGGCTTCCCCGCGCACTTCTCGCAGGTGCATCCGCTGGTCCGGACCGTGGGCCCGCCGGGGTTCTTCATCGCCTTGTCGAGCTTGGCGAGCGTGGCCCGGATCTCGTCGGCGGTCACCGCGTCGCCGCCTTCCCGGCCCGGGCCAGCTCGACGGCCGCGAGGATGCCGCGGGCCAGCTGCTCGGCCTCGTTGGCCGTCAACTCGCCGTCGACGTCGTGATGCACCTCGATGAGCGTGCCGCCGACGGGGCCGTGGCTCATGGCGACGTAACCGGGACCGCTCCACTGCCCGCCGGGGGTGGGAATGTCGCGACCGTGGCAGTAGCCCTCGACGTAGTCGTGGCGAACGCACCACGGCTGGCAGGCGGGGCGTGGCAGGGGAATGAGGATCGTCGAAGACCCTCGCGTGAGCTGCTGTGCCATGATGAAGGCGCCCTTTCTGATTTGGCTCGGTGGGGCTTCTGGCGGGCCAGGTGGGCGCAATCCACCTGGCCCGCGTCGGTGAGGCGGGCAGCCTCGTTCAGAGCGCGATGTGGTTGAAGAACACGGCGAGCTGGGTCGCGCCGTTCAGGACGCCGTCGAAGGCGGAGTTGACTGCCTCCGCAGCATTGGCCGGGCGCGTGAGCAGGTAAAACGCGGCGAACACGATGACCGCGCGGATGAGCCACGTCTTGTAACGCTGCATGGTCAGCCCTTCTCGAATCGGGTCAGGCAAGAGAATCGGCGGAGTCGGCGACGCCGGCAGGTGACTCCCGGCTCATGGAGCCGGGGCCGTCCTTGTCGGTGATGACGAGCGGCTCCTCGGCCGCCTCCAGCAGCGCCTCAACGTCGGTCCGGAGGAAGACGAGCACCCTGCCTCCAGGGTTCTTACGCGACGGAAGCTTGCCGGTCCGCGCCCACACCCTGACGGTCTCGGGCTCCACCTCGAACAGGGCGGCCACCTCAGGGACCTTCATCAGCGGCTTCGGCTGACGGTCGGTGGGCTCGGCGATCACGACACCTCCAAATCGGACATAGGACTAGCGGGGACTAGGTGAAGCCCTTGGAGGCTTTCCTGCACTCGACTGTACTGCCTCCAGCATAAGGCGGCAAGGCTTGCGGCAGACTTCCCTCGTGCCTAAACCGTGCCGCCTCCCCCGTAAGGTGGCTAAGTAGAAGGTCAACCGTGGAGCTAAGGAGCCAAACATGGCTGAGGAGTGGAGCGACAAGTCCGTCTCTTATGTCCAGCCGCGCCCACGCCAGACCGACGCATGGACCGCCGAAACCGCCCAGCAGGGACGCCGCGGCACTCAGCAGATCCGCGAAGTCGCCGAAGTTCCCGCCCCTGACGTCATCGCCAGCGCTCTCAACCTGCCTTCCGGGGAACCGGTCGTAGTTCGCCGTCGGCTGGTACTTCTCGACGAACAGCCCTACGAACTCGCCGACTCCTACTACCCAGTCACCATCGCCCGTGGCACCGCACTGGTCGAACCCCGCAAGATCCCCGGAGGTGCAGTCACGCTTCTCGCCGACCTGGGACGCCTGCCGCACCGCATCGAAGAAGACGTCTACACCCGACCGGCCACCGCCGATGAGCGCGACGTCCTCCACCTGGACGAACACGAGTGGGTGCTCGTCCTCACCCGCCTATCGAGAACCCACGACGGCACCCCCGTCGAAGTGAGCGTCATGACAATGGTCGCCCGCGGCCGTCATCTGCGATATGAACTGCCTGCCTGACCTGAGAGGACATACGTTGGCCAAGAAGCGCGATGAACGGCACCCATATTTGAAGCTCGCCGCCGAGATCAGGGCGCAGATCATGGCGGGCAACCTCACGCCAGGTACGCAGTTGCCCTCGACGCGGCAGTTGATGGAGCAGTATTCCGTGCCGAACGCCACGGTGCAGAACGCCGTCGCGCTGCTTAAGGAGGAGGGGTTCTTGCTCGGCCAGGCCGGCAAGGGCGTGTTCGTGCGAGAGCGGCAGAACTTCGTGGTGGATGTGGCCGCCTACTTCGCGCCCTCACCGCGCGGCTACAGCTACCGCATGCTGGATGTGCGCGCAGTCGAACCCCCTTCCGACGTTGCGCAGGCGCTCGGCGAGGACCGGGCGATACTTCGACACCGACTGACACTGCATGATGGCGACCCCGTCGAGCTGACCTGGTCCTACTACCCGGCCAGCATCGCCGCTGGCACTCCACTGGCCGAAAGAGGCAAGATTCTGGGTGGGGCGCCGCAAGCCCTGGCCGACCTGGGCTACCCGCAGCGCGAGTTCACCGACCGCGTGTCCACCCGGCCGCCGACGACTGAAGAAGCTGAAGGGCTGGAGATACCTGAGGGGATCTCCGTCATCCGACAGTTCAGGACCATCACGTCAGATGACGCGCGGCCCGTCGAGGTGTCCATCATCATCAAGGCCGGTCACGTGTATGAGCTGAAGTATCGGCAGGCCGTCGTGGACGGCGCGTAGCCGCAGATCAACCCATGAAGGGGGCTCAGGCCGGGGAACTGGCCTGAGCCCTTTCGTCGTCCCAGAATGCCTACATGAGCAGGCCCCGGACGCAGCCCTCCATCGCCGCCGCCATCATCGTTCGCGACGAGCGCGTCCTGCTCGTCTGCCGGCGGGAGGTTGAGGGTGACCTCCGGTGGACCTTCCCGTCGGGCAAGGTCGAGCCGGGCGAGACCGGCAAGCAGGCGGCCGTACGGGAGACCCGCGAGGAGACCGGACTCGAGGTGGCCGCAGTCAAGGACCTGGGTGAGCGGACCCATCCGGCGACGGGCCGCCGCATGATCTACGTCGTCTGCTCGGTACTTGCAGGCGAGGCGCATGTCGCCGACCCGGATGAGCTGGCGGACGTCGAGTGGTGCTCGCACGAGCGCGTCACCGAGCTGGTCCCCTGGCCGTTCTCCCCCGCAGTGCAGGAATACCTTGACGGGCACCTCGCCTAGCAGCTCTGAACCAGCATCGCGGACGCCGCTCTGAACTTGCCTGCACCAACTGCCCACGGACCCAGCGAACGGTCAGCCAGGCGGGGATACAGAGGCGGGTGCAGGTGACGGAGCATTGACAGGCGCCTGTTGCCCGTCACCCTTTGCAAACGCTGCCCAGCCGGCCAGCGCTGCGACAAGTAGGGCGCTCCCGGCGAGGATCTTCTTCCCTCGCGATTTCCGCGTGTGCGGAGAGACCCAGGTGCGCCCGCCACCTGGGCGTTTCCGGTAGTGCCCCTTGACGTGGCTCTTCTTCTTGGCGGACATGCCTGGACCGTACGAATGCAGAGGCAGGGCGCCTAGGCCAGGAGCGGCGACGATTCACTGGCGGCGATGCCAGGAGGAAGGGGCTTGAGTGACGTGTCCCGCAGCGTTAGATCACCACTACCGAGCAGTGACCATGAGCCATGTCTGCGGATAGCGTGCCTGCATGAGCGCTTCCCCCACGCCCTTCAGCGAGTGGCTCACTGCGGAAATGGCGCGCCGGGGCTACAACACCAAGGGCGACGTCTCGAAGTTCGCCCGTGCCTGCGGGGTCACCCACTCGACCATCTGGCGCTCGCTCAACGAAGGGCGCGTCCCCAAACTGCGAGTCCTTCGACGGATCGGCGCCGGCCTGGGCTACACCCTCGGCGAGGTACTGGTCGCCACCGGCGAGGCGACCGCCGACGAGCTCATCACGAGAGAGACCCCGCTCCCCCCGCCAGAGCGAGAGGCCTCAGTGCCAGAGCTTCCGCCACGCCCGCCGCGCTATGCCGACCCCGCTGAGCAGCACCTTTGGGAGTCGCCGACGTTGAAGGCGCGGCACCGCCTCATGCTGATCGACTTCTTGAAGTTGATCCGTAAACACGCGTAGTGCCCCTACGGCTAAGGATCGTCCTCCGAAGGACTGCTTCTTCCCACCGACAGGTGCGACTACATCCACCGGTGCACAGATCGGCGCATTCGCATTCTGCTGGCCTTGCGCCATGATGAGAGCGCTGTCGGTCGCCCCTTGCGACCGGACCGTACGGGCTGCGCGCCGGACGGTCCGGCAGAAGGGAAGGTCCACATGGACGACGACAGCCGAGAGCGGGACAAGCGGCACCGACGTATCCAGACAGCGCTCGCGATAGTGAAGCTCTTCCTCTGGATCCTGTGGGTGCTGTTCGACCCGCGTCACCCCTTCTAGGGGTGGTGGGGCCTCCTACCGGCATGGTTTCGCACGCCCGCGGGTAGGAGGCCCTACTCATCTCACAGTAGGCGTTGGCGGATGCTCTTGGGAACGCCCTAAACGATCTTCAGTATGAGGTTCGCCATCCCGAGGGCAGGCAATCGCACACCCCAGGGGTTGGTCCTTTCCCACCGTCAGCCTCGAGCCTTATCGCCTTCGCTGACTGCGTATGCCACCAAACCCCCACGGCCTCGTCGGCTACGCGGCCTCGGCCGTCCAGTCCAGCGCGGGCCCCTCGGCCGGCTCCACCCGCGCATGCACCGGCCTTCCGAACGGCGAACTCCGCATCCTGAAAGAATCTGTGAGAAAGGACGCCCGGGTTGATAGGTGTCTACAAACGGCAGCGCGGCGTACAAGGCCTAAAACCACCGCTGGGCGAGATGCGAGCTAGGCACCGGTCTCCCCGCCGGGTGGGAGACCGTAGGGAGACCGGCAGTCCCAGACGACCCCGGTTCAGCGCGGAAACTCCGACACGATCAAGAGTCGAACCCCCACCTCGACCAGCACCGATGCACAAGTGCGACATTTTGCGGCACCCGTTGACACGATTTGCCACAGACTTCTAATCCGACGGTCGCAGGTTCGAATCCTGCAGGGCGCGCTTACGTGGCCAGGGGAAACCCTGGGCTGACCTGCCATAACGCAAGCCGCTCAATCTGCGGCGTGTGTCACCGAGTGCCAGGCACGGCCCTCGTGTGCCGCCGTTCGCGGATCCTACGCGGATTGGTTTTGCCTTCCGCGTCGGCCTCCTCGGCGGCGCCGCGGTGACGGCATCGGCTGCTGGCGTGTCGAACGCGCCCGTTCTGGCCGTGGCGCCGTCGAAGGACCTCATCCTGGCGTCCGTGCGGCGCGGGATGCGCCGCGCTCCCAACCAGCAGGCGTTCCTCCGCGCCTTGCGAGAGGACCCCGAGGTCCGTGGGCTCCGCTACGACGGGTACGGCAATCTACTCCGTGTCGCCCAGGTGATCGCCTGGGCGGCCGACTGGACGGGTGGAGGAGTTCGACAACCCCGACACCGGGCCAGACCGAGGAGATCGACGCGGGCACCCGGACCGGGTTCACGTCGGAGCGAGTGTTCGACGTTCGCGACACCGTTCCAAAGAACCGATCCTGCCGCCACTGCGGCACTCACCCGGGCGCTGCCCCGACTCGTGCGCCGTCTATAAGCCTGTGCGCGGCCCGGCGCCGACCCGCGATGAGATCCTCGGACTGCTCGACCAGGTGCTGAAGGACGACGTCGGGTCCTTCCCAGCCGACCTCGACGGCAGCGAGAAAGAGAGCGGCGAGCTGTGATCACGATCAAGCACACCCACGAGGACGGCGCGCTCATCCACGGCACCCGCAAGGGCGACGGCGTGTACGAGATCGTCCGCAAGTGGGAGAACGGCGGCTTGAGGTTCTTCCCCTTCCATCCGCATGATCGGACTGCGGGACTCGCGCGACCGGGTCGCCGACCGGTAGGCGATCAACAAGGCGGCCGAGGCCCTGCGCGCGGCCGGGTACGAGGTCGAGGTCGATATCGACGACGAGTACCGCGACTGCGCGCAAGTGCTCACTGACAAGGCCGACCGGCTCGAAGGCCACCGCAACGCGCTGGAGGCCAAAGCCGACCGGCATGCCGGCGCGGCGGCGGCCGCACACGATCGGGCGCGCCAGATCAGCGAGCGGTTCGAGGGCGGCCAGCCCATCCTGGTCGGCCACCACTCCGAAAAGCGGGCCCGCGCCGACAAGAAGCGAAGAGGTGGGGCAAAACTGTGCTGGGGCGATTCATGGCTTCGACCAGATCTGCGGCCAGATCTCGCGGGGGAAGACGGCGAAGGCGATCAGGTCTTCCCGGGCGGCGTCCAGGTGCTCGGCCGCGGCCGGATGCTTGGCCTCGAGTGTTTGCGGCTCATCGCAATCGAGGGTGTGCCGAATGAGAGCGTGGCGGTATCGGTCGGTTGGTTGTGTCAGGTCAGGAAGTGCGAGCGTCGTGCTTCTCGCGGTTGGCAAGGACCTGATCCATGTGGGTCTGCGCCCAGTGCCGGAGGTCGCGTGTCAGGTGGTGGAGTGAGAGGCCGAGGTCGGTCAGCAGACCACGCTTATGCTCACCCAGAGACCCTCCTCGGTGCCGGCCCGGTGTGAAGCGTCCCCGACCGACCGGGTTGGAGTCCCGCAGGCCCTCCTCCATGAGGTGGTTGTAGAACAGCCTGACCGGCATGATCCGCTGCTGGATCGTGGCGTTCGACAAGCCGGCGCCCGAATCGAGCGCGACGACGTTCGCACCTCGACGACTGGGACGCTCGACCAACTCCCGCACGAACACTCCGACGTGCGTCCGGCCGGCCGTCACCGGGTCGACTCCCTCGCGCTCGCACACCTCCAGGTACTCGGCCAACCCGCGCGCGTAGGCATCGATCGTCCGCGGCGCCCTTCCCAGATCCACCCAGATCCGCAGCCACTCGGCCGCCCGCGCATGCCGGCCCAGCACCGGCCACTTCTCCTCCAGCACCACCGTGCCGCTCAAGCCATCTCCCCAGTTCCGTGTCAGGACCGAGGAGACATGATCACCTCCACGGCCAGATTCCACGTAACTTTTAAGATGCTCAAACGACAGATGTACGGCCGCGCCAACCCCGACCTCCTGCGCAAACGCATCCTGCTGACCGACTTACCAGGGTCCGATCACGGAAAGTGTGCCTGATCCAACATTCAGCCGTCGTTGACACCGTGCTGGGCTCCGCGATCCGTTCGGAAGCCATCGGCAGGCGGCCACCTCGCTCAGTGCTGTGCCGTCTGGCTCTGGCAGGACTACCGCCGCGCGCAAGCCTGACCTTGACGGCGTTCGCCGTGGTGGTCGTCTTGGCGACTACACGCCGCAGTGACGATCACGATTGCATCGAGCCGTCAGGCGTGGGCGGCAGACCCGAAATGCACTTCGAATTCAAAGCAAGTAGGATCATGGGGTGAGTGACCCGGCACCTGGCCTGAATTCGGAGCAACTCGGTGCGTACTTCGCTCTGATGGAGGTCAGCAGCCTTCTTCAGTACGCGGTGGACGAGCACCTGCGCGCCGACGGTGACCTCAGTTACGTGCAGTTCCAGATCCTGGCGCGGCTGGTGGACGCTCCCGAGGGCAGGCTGCGGATGACGGATCTGGCCGACGGTGTCGTGTACAGCCGCAGCGGGCTCACCTACCAGGCGGGATTGCTGGACAAGCGCGGCCTGATCACCCGTTCACCGTCGCCGGACGACGAGCGCAGTGTCATGGTGACTGTCACCGACGCCGGCCGGGACCTGATCGCCCACGTGCTTCCCGGGCATGTCGACCGCGTCCGGCAGTTGCTGTTCGAACCGATGACCGGCAAGGACCTCACCGCCCTCAGCACCGTTCTCGGTCGTGTCCGCGACCACATGCGCGCCACCCCGCCACGATCCGCCAAACCCCGCGCCGGACGCAACCGAACCGACTGAAGGGCGGAGAGAGGGATGGACCGAGCACTGCTGGCGGACTTTCTCCGGGCACGGCGGGAGAGGCTGCAGCCGGAGGACGTCGGGCTTCCCCGTGGCTCACGGCGTCGTACGGGCGGACTGCGGCGCGAGGAGATCGCGGTGCTGGCCGGTATGTCGGCCGATTACTACAGCCGGCTCGAGCAGCAGCGCGGTCCGATGCCGTCCGAGCAGATGCTCGCCGCCCTGGCGCGGGCGCTGAACCTCAGCCCGAGTGAGCGGGAGCACTTGTTCGCCCTCGGCGGGCACTCGGCTCCGCGGCGCTCCTTGCGCGACGAGCAGGTCAGTCCGGCCATGAGGCGCATCGTCGAGCGTCTCTCAGACACGCCCGCGATCGTGTTGTCCCGGTTCGGCGAGACGCTGTTGCAGAACCAGTCGGCGGTTGCCCTGCTCGGCGACTACACCCGGTTCAACGGTATGTCCCGTTACCTGGTCTACCGCTGGTTCACCGACCCGGCGCAGCGCGCCCTCTATCCCCCCGAGGACCATGCCCTCCGCGGCCGGGTCTTCACCGCGGAGATCCGGGCGGCGTACACCGCCGACCCTACGGGCACAGCCGGCGAGATCGTCGACGCGCTGCTGGCGGTCAGCCCTGAGTTCGCCGAGGTCTGGCGGCGGCACGAGGTGGATGTCACCCACCACCACGATCTGAAGCGCTACCGGCATCCGGAACTGGGCGAGCTGGAGCTTTTCGGCCAGCGGCTGGTGGATCCCGACGAGGGCCAGGAGTTGCTGGTCTTCCTGGCGCAGCCCGGCTCACCGAGCGACGAGAAGCTCCAGCGCCTGATCATGATGAGCTGAGCCCGCCTCGTTATCCACGGACTGTTTGTCCGTGGATAACGGTGACATTCACCCGGCTTCCGGTTCGCGCCATGCTTGATCGGTCGGACTGGGAAGGGGGTGAGCAACGTGGACCGGGAACTTCTGGAGCACTTTCTCCGAGCGCGCCGCAATGAGGTTGGGGGCGATCATGCCGGCCTGGTCATGACGCGCATCGTCGAGCGTCTGCCGGACTATCCCGCGATGGTGTTCTCCCGGTGCGGCGAGGTGCTGTTGCAGACTCGTCCGGCGATTGTTCTGTTCGGCGATTACACCCGGTTCGGCGGAACGTCGCGCTATTTGGTCGACCGCTGGTTCGCCGACCCGGCGGCGCGCGAGCGCTACCTCGTCGAGGTGGGCGTCACCGGTCACTGGCACCTCCGACGCTATCGGCATGCCGACCTGGGAGAGCTGGAGCTGTGCCGACAGCTTCTGGTGGATCCCGTGGAGCACCAGATGCTGCTGGTCTTCATGGCCGTCCCGGGCTCTCCAAGCGACGAGAAGCTCCGCCGCCTGACAGTGGCGGGCGACTAGGCCCCGGCGACTGTCGGCCAGCTCACACCGTACACAAGTTGCTTCGAATTCGAAGCGTGCTATGGTCATGAAGTGCTTCGAAAACGAAGCACCTCACGATGGAAGAGACGAGGGCTTGTGATGAAGGCAGTGCGTTTCCACGAGTACGGCGAACCGAGCGTCCTGCGTTACGAGGACGTCGAGCAGCCCGTCCCCGGCGCCGGGCAGGTGTTGATCCGGGTCGCCGCGACGTCGTTCAATGGGGTCGACGGCAACATCCGCGCCGGTTTCATGCAGGGTCCGATCCCGGTGACGCTGCCGCACACGCCGGGCATCGACGTGTCCGGCACGATCGCGGCGCTGGGCGATGGCGTGACCGGCATCCAGTTCGGTGACCAGGTCGTAGGGTTCCTGCCGATGGTGGCCGATGGCGCGGCCGCGGAGTACGTCGTCGCTCCGGCCGAGATTCTCGCTCCGGCGCCGACCAGCATCTCCTTGGCCGACGCCGCCGCGCTACCCATCGTGGGTCTCACCGCATGGCAGGCGCTGTTCGACCACGCGAAGCTGACGGCCGGTCAGCGCGTGCTGATCAACGGCGCGGGCGGCGCCGTCGGGGGCCACGCCGTTCAGCTGGCCAAGAACGCCGGCGCGTACGTGCTCGCCACGGCCAGCCCCCGCAGCATCGAGCAGGTCAAGGCCACGGGTGCCGATGAGGTCATCGACCACACCACCACCGAGGTGGCCGCGGCGGTGAGCGAGCCGGTCGACGTCGTGCTCAACCTCGCCCCGATCAACCCGGCGCAGTTGGCCGCACTGCTCACCCTGATCCGTCCCGGCGGAGTGCTGGTGAACACCACGGTGTGGATGCCCGCCCCCAGCGACGAGCAGCGCGGCGTACGCGGCATCGACCTGTTCGTCCGCAGCGACGCCACCCAGCTGTCCCACCTGGTCGCGCTGATCGACTCCGGCGAGCTGCACGTCGACGTCGCCCAGCAGGTCCCCCTCCCGGAGCTGCCGGCCGTGCACGCCCAGGCCGCCGCGGGTGCGCTGCCCGGCAAGACCGTCATCGTCGCCCCCACCGCCTGACGCCGCCCAATGAGGCCGACCCGGCCGCCTTCGAAGCACAACCCATGACAGGAGAAACCTCGATGTCTCACGACAATGTGATCACGGTGCTCGGCGCGACCGGCACGCAAGGCGGCGCGGTCGCGCGGGCGCTGCTGACCGACGGCGCATTCACCGTACGGGCGGTGACGCGCAACGCCGCGTCGCCCAAGGCGCAGACTCTGGCCGGGCTCGGCGCCCACGTGGTGGAGGCGACCCTCACCGACGAGGGCAGCCTTCGCCGGGCATTCGACGGGGCATACGGCGCGTTCCTGGTTACGCCGTACTGGGAGCACCGTTCGCCCACCCGGGAACTGGCCGAGGTGGAGAACCTCATCAGCGCGGCCCAGGCCGCCGCCCTGCGGCACGTCGTGTGGTCGACGCTCGAGGACACCCGCGAGGCGATCGCGGCCGACGACACCCGGATGCCGTTCATCGGCGACGGCTACCGGGTGCCGCACTTCGACTTGAAGGGAGGGGCCGCCGACGCCCTGTTCGCCAAGTCCGGCCTGCCCACGACGTACATGCTGATGTCCTTCTACTGGGACAACCTGCTCGGCCTGGCCAAGCCACAACGCGACCCGGACGGGACGCTGGCCTTCCATCTCCCGCTCGGCGACACGGCCATTGCGGGCGTCGCCTCCGACGACATCGGCCGGCTGGCGCTGCGCGTGCTGCGCCAGCCGTCGCAGACGATCGGCGCCACGGTTCCCGTGGTCGGCGAGTACCTGACCGGCGAGCAGATGGCGGCGGCGCTCAGCACGGTCCTCGGTGAACCGGTGGCCTACCGCCCACCCACCCACGACCAGTTCCGCAGCGTCGGCTTCCCCGGCGCGGACGAGCTGGGGAACATGTTCCAGTACTACACCGAGTTTCCCGGGTCCTATCTCGGCCGCCGCGACCTCGACATCGCACGCGCGTTCAACCCCGATCCGCTCACCCTGACCGACTTCCTGGCCGCGCATCGTGCCGAACTCGCGGCCTGACCGACTTCCTGGCGACTCGGAGGATCCCCGATGACCAGCACCGACCTCACTCCGTTCAGCCCGCCCGGAACCGCCAACTATGCGCAGGCGGGCGCCTCCTTCCAGCTCGCGGCGCCGGTCGACCCGGCCGGGGCGTTCACCGCCCGCTCGATCGACGACGTCGTCCGCGCCGTCGCCACCGCGCGGTCCGCGCGACCCCGGCAGCCTCATCCTCGTCGTGACGAGCGCAGCGCATTCGGCACAAATGATTAATCACGCATCGCGACACCAAAGGATATCGACCGAGATCCGGTCGAGGAGCTGGCGGCTGGGGCATGCCGCCAGGAACGCGTTGTACTCCGTCTTGGCCTGAGCCCCTCTGGGCGGCTTCGCCCGCTGGCTTCACTGATCTCGCCTTTCACCTGTAGGTGAGTTACGCACTTCAAAGTGCCTACTTCCCTATGGGAAGTAACTCTCCAATGCTCGTCTACGGAGGCCGAAGACGCCACCCACGGCGATAAGCGAAAGGCACAACGATGAACGCACCCACCGCATCACTTCCTGGCGGCACCTGGACGCTGGGCAACTCAACCATCACCCGGTTCGGTTACGGCGCGATGCAACTCGCCGGCCCGTGGGTCATGGGACCTCCCGCCGACCACGATGGCGCCCTGGCCGTATTGCGCGAGGCGGTCGCGGCCGGCATCACCCACGTTGACACCAGCAACGCGTACGGACCGCGCGTCACCAACGAGCTGATCCGTGAGGCGCTGCATCCCTACCCCGAGTCGCTGTTCATCGCCACCAAGGTGGGGGCGAACCGAGACGCGCAAGGCGGCTGGCCCACGGCCCGGCGACCCGAAGATCTGCGCAAGCAGGTCCACGAGAACCTCCAGTCCCTCGGGGCCGAGACTCTCGATCTGGTCAACATGCGCATGGGTGATGCCGAAGGCCCCAAGCCTGGTTCGCTCGCCGAGGCGTTCGAGACGCTCGTCGAGCTCCAGCGAGAGGGTCTGATCCGTCACCTCGGGGTCAGCAACGTCACCACCGAGCAGGTCGCCGAGGCACGCGGTATCGCCCCAATCGTGTGCGTGCAGAACATGTACAACCTCGCCCACCGCCACGACGACGACCTCATTGACAGGCTCGCCGCCGATGGCATTGCCTACGTGCCGTTCTTCCCGCTGGGGGGCTTCACGCCGCTACAGTCCGATGCGCTCTCGGGGGTCGCGGTCCGGCTTGGGGCGACGCCGATGTCGGTCGCGTTGGCCTGGCTGTTGCAGCGCTCACCGAACATCCTGCTCATCCCCGGCACATCATCGACAGCTCATCTGCGCGAGAATATCGTCGGCGCTGGGCTCTCCCTCTCCGATGAGGACGTCGCCGACCTGGAGAGTATCGGCCACTGAACATGCAGGCCGCGCCCGGGCCTAGCGATAGGCACGTCGCCACCCCTGGCACAGGTTTCGCTTGCGCTGATCTGACCACTTTCTACCGGCTCAACGAGCTCGGGCTCGCGGTAACGGGCCAACGCATTGAACACGGTCGAGCGATCCTGGCTTGCCGGGTGGTCGAGCCCGAGGGGTCGGACGAGCGGTGGTGTCGGCGCTGCGGCTGCGAGGGAGCACCACGCGACACCGTGACTCGACGGCTGGCGCACGAGCCGCTTGGGTGGCGACTCACGACGCTGCTGGTCACGATCCGTCGTCACCGGTGCAGCAACTGTGGTCATGTATGGCGTCAAGACACCACCAAAGCAGCCGAGCCGCGGGCGAAACTCTCGCGCCGCGGGCTGCGGTGGGCGCTGGAAGCCATTGTGTGTCAGCACCTCACTGTCGCGCGCGTCGCCGAGGGACTTGGGGTCGCCTGGAACACCGCCAACGACGCCGTCCTGGCCGAGGGCAAGCGGGCCCTGATCGACGACCCCGGTCGGTTCGACGGCGTGAAGGTCGTCGGGGTCGATGAACACGTGTGGCGCCATATCCGCCGCGGCGACAAGTACGTCACCGTGATCACCGACCTCACCGGAGTCCGGGATGGCACCGGCCCAGCACGGCTGCTGGCCATGGTTGAGGGCCGCTCGAAACAGGCCTTCAAGACCTGGCTTGCCGAACGCCCCGCAGCCTGGCGCGACGCGGTTGAGATCGTCGCGATGGACGGGTTCACCGGCTTCAAGACCGCCACCGCCGAAGACCTGCCAGACGCAGTCGCGGTGATGGACCCCTTTCACGTCGTCCGCTTGGCCGGCGACTCCCTCGGCAAGTGCCGGCGCCGGGTCCAACACTCCATTCATGGTCACCGCGGCCGCAAGGGTGATCCGCTCTACGCCGCGCGGCGGACCCTGCACACAGGAGCCGGGCTGCTCACCGAAAAGCAGAAGGACCGACTGCACGCTCTGTTCGCTGCCGAGCAACATGTCGAGGTCGAGGCAACCTGGGGGATCTACCAGCGGATGATCGCCGCCTACCGTGAACCCGACCGAGCTCGCGGCCGCCAGCTGATGTCCAAGCTCATCGAGTCCGTCAGTCGCGACGTCCCGCGAGCACTCAGCGAGGTCATCTCGCTCGGGAGCACACTGAAGAAGCGCGCAGACGACGTCTTGGCCTACTTCGACCGTCCCGGGACGTCCAACGGACCGACGGAGGCGATCAACGGACGACTCGAACATCTCCGAGGCTCTGCGCTGGGGTTCCGCAACCTCACCAACTGCATCGCCAGATCACTGCTCGAAACCGGCGGCTTCAGACCACGACTACACCTTCGATCGTGAAGAGCCGTGTTTGCACGACCCAGGCGTGCTGAGCGCGCACCGAAGCCGCGTCGGGCTGGTCGAAGATGGTGCGCACCAGGGTGGCCACGAACGGCTGCGCGGACTTGTTCACGCAGGTCAGAAGGGTGCGCAGGTAGTGGCTGCGACACCTCTGCCAGGACGTGCCCGTCAGGGTGGCGCCGATGGCGGCCACGAGACCGGCGTGGCAGTCGGATATGACCAGCTGCACGCCGGACAGGCCGCGGGCGACCAGGCCGCGCAGGAAGGCCAGCCAGCCGGCACCGTCCTCAGCGCTGGTGACCTCCAGGCCGAGGATCTCGCGCCGCCCGTCGGCGTTGACGGCGGTCGCGACGAGGACGTGCACGTTGATGATGCGCCCGCCCTCGCGCACCTTCTGCGTCAGCGCGTCCAGCCACACGAAGGTGTACGGGCCGGCGTCCAGCGCCCGGGTGCGGAAGGCCTCGACCTGCTCATCCAGTGTCTTGGCCATCTGTGAGACCTGGCTTTTGGAGATGTGCTTGATGCCGAGCTGCTCGATGAGCTTGTCGACGCGGCGGGTCGAGACGCCCAGCAG